>JAHYJE010000001.1 GCA_019429105.1 Syntrophobacterales bacterium | reverse complement strand
ACAAGGACTACTCTGCAATGTCGGCTGTAGCCGATTATCATAGGGGCATAATGTTTCCGGGTATTCCGTATTACAACGAGGCTGATTACTCCTGCACTCTTCCCGACGACATTACGGGATACTGGGCCACCGTTGACCAGAATATTTGATTTGAAAGGAGAAAAAAAGATGAAAAAGAGCATGGCAGTTATTATGATTGGTATGGTGTGTTTGGCGGCCCTGAGTGGTTGCACGGCAACCTTGGTTGAGAATCTCGATCCGGCTTACCAGAAGGCAAAGAAGGCGGTTGAATCCGCCCCGTCCTACGTGAACACGGAGGAAGCCAAGAAACTCAAGGTCCCGGAAATGTGGAAGGACGAAGCAATGGAGAAGAAGGTGCTGTTTGAGGGATTTATGGTTCAGGCTCCAAACGGTTCGGAGAAACGCATGAGGATTGCTTATATTCCGAAAAAGTATAAGCAAGACAAGCAACCTGATATGTTCAATATTATCGTTGTGAAACCTGAAAAGAACGGTCTGGATGCCAAATGGAGCTTGATTTGGTTTGACTGGAAGGATAATCCGGAAGACTTAAAAGGCAGTGTAAGTTCTTTTGAAGGGGCAAAGATTCCCGTCGGAGATACTACAGTTGCCGGGATTGGTTTACAAAAAGCCCTTCCGTCCTTTGTCCAGAAGACTTTTATGGGGAACGAAAACGAAACTGTTTTCTGCCGGTCTATCGTGGAGCAAAAGGATATACCTTCAGGTGTCAGCAATCGCCTGGGTATGTCAATCGACAATAGCATGAACCCTGTGACGACAGTTCTGAGTGTAGCGGCGTTGGCATTGCCTATAGTCGGTGGAATAGCAGCCCCCGCAATAGCGGGCATCGGATCGGCGGCAACGGCGTTCGGCTACGGAACGGCGGCGGTGGCAGGACAGGCAGCGGCAGGTGTTGCCGGGTCATTGGATAAAGCGGGTGTGCTGGAAGGCAAATCATCCGCATCCGGTGTTCCGCATGAACTTCCTGCTTGTGTGAGTTTCATACCGAAAGAGGAATCAAAGTAGTTAGACTTATAAAAGGGGGGCTTCGGCTCCCCTTTTTTTTGTTTGTGTCACGCAATGTGTCACAATGTGTCAAAATGAAAAAAAACGAAAACTGGTGAACTTTGTAAAATGGCGGAAGTGCATGGGAATCGAACCCACCTGAGGAGGTATTAGCCCCTCACACCGGATTTGAAGTCCGGGAGGCCCACCAGCGACCTAAGCACTTCCGTTGCGGTCTATAACACACCTTTTCTCTGATGAAAAGTCAAGATTGCGGATAGCCGGGATCAGCCGCCATCTGCAGCGAATTGTCGAGGGGCTGAACCGTTGCGAACTCGCCCGCTTTGGCCTTGGCGCTTTCGGGAGGCATGATGATAAGACCATTGGCCTGGACCATCGAGGTCAGGATTCCCGAGCCCTGATCGCCGGTTGTTCTGGCCGTGTATCCGTCGGCGGTTTGCTCGATAATCGCTCGAATAAAATGGCGCTTGCCAGGTTTCTTGTTTATATCCTCGTTTAAACGCACCTGGATTGTTTTCCGAAAGAGATTTTTGTGCCCCATCATTTTAAGGATGGCGGGACGGGCGAATTGTTCGAAGGAGATCATCGAGGAGACGGGATTTCCCGGAAGGCCGATGATCGGGACATCTTCAAGGGCGCCGAAGGCAAGCGGTTTCCCCGGCTTCATCGCAACCTGCCAGAACTGCATCCGGTTTCCCTCCTGTTTCATAACATTTTTGACGAGGTCGAAATCGCCAACGGAGACGCCCCCGGAGGAGATGATCAGATCGGCCCGCATCGCGTCCCGGAATTTTTCGAGCAAATCCTCGCGCCGATCTTTGGCAATGCCCATCTGCATCGGGATCGCGCCGCATTCCAGAACAAGGGCGGCAAGCGAGTAGCTGTTCGAGCTGACTATTTTCAAGGACGGAGGTTCGTCAATATCCGCGAGCTCATCGCCTGATGAGACGATTGCGATCAGCGGTTTTTGATGCACGAGAACAAACGAGCGCCCCAGCGATGCCAGCATTCCGATATGGGCGGGAAAAAGGATTTCACCTTTTGCAATAACCTTCTCTCCGAGTTTTACATCCTCGCCGGCAAAGCGGATGTCCCTGCCTGCCTGGACGCTTACGAATATTGCAGCCCGGTCGTTTTCCTTTTTAGTGTATTCCACCGGGATCACCGCATCAGCTCCCTCGGGAATGAAGGCGCCGGTCATTATCCGTGCGGCCTGTCCCTTGCCAACCGTTTTTTGGGATGTCGAGCCGGCGGGAAGCTCCTCGATGACCTCCAGCAGGACGGGTTTTTTATCGGAAGCGCCGAAGGTGTCTGCGGAGCGCACCGCATAGCCGTCCATTGCCGAATTATCCTTCGGCGGAATGTTTCTTCCGGAATAAATATCCTCGCCGATTACCCTGCCCAGGGCGGAGAGAATGTCCGATTTTTCCATTCCCAAAACGGCAACGGAAGCCAAAATATTTTGCAGGGCATCTTCAACACTGATCATTTTTTCCCATTCCCCTTGATAATTTTGTAAAACGATATCGTAGATGCACTTTGTTTGTCAACAAAAAGCACATTTGTGCCACATTTGTTTTTGCCGCTTGAATAATAGTCTGAAATAATATAGTGGTCGCTCCAATCACATTAAAACTTGATGTTGGTTGAGTTCAAGGAATGACTTTGCGCAAAATAGTGGAAGTTAGAAAAAGGATAATTGATAACTCTCTGCGGGAGTTGATCGAGAGATTGGCTCGCAGGGAGGACAAACTCATTGTGCAAGGTCTGGATGGAGCGGCGCGCGCCTTTGTGACGGCGATGCTCTTCCGGCATCTCGGCTGCCCGATTACGGTAATCCGGCCTGACCGGAAGGAGGCGGAAAAATGCCTCCGGGATTTGACATTTTTCCTGGGAGAAGAGCAGGCGCTGATGCTGCCGCCGTGGGAGCTGGTGACAACGGATATGTTTGCCTTCCAGCGCGAAACGGAACTTGCCCGGATGGAGGCATTGCAACGCTATGCCTATGGCGTCCCGGCAGTTGTTGTCATGCCTGTTTCCGCCTTGATGCAAAAGACCGTTCCGCGCGACATTCTGGAAGGCTATGTAGAAACGATCTCGATCGGCGATTTGCGCGGGCGCGATGAGCTCACGGCGAAGCTGAGCGAAGGCGGATATGTGCGCGAGTCGCTGGTGGAAGGAAAGGGAGAGTTCAGCGTTCGCGGAGATATTTTGGATATCTTTCCTCCCCATGCGGCTCACCCCCTGCGCCTGGAGTTTTTCGGCGACGAGATAGAATCAATTCGTCTGTTTGACGAAGCAACGCAGCGTTCCATTGAGGAAATTGCCGACTTTACGCTTTTTCCCGCCGCGGAGCTGATTATCACGAAGGGAAGGCGCGAGCGCGCCGTCCGCGCTATCCGTCGGCGTTCGAATGAGCTGGGGCTTCCCCGGACTACGAAGGAGAAGCTGGCCGAGATTATTGCAACCGGCCTCGGTGTTTCTACAAATCCTCTATTTTATTCACTTTTCTATAACGAATCCGGGGATGAAGGGCCTGGCGACGAGGGGATGGGAACGCTCTTCGACTACCTGCCCCCCGGGGGAATCCTTATGCTTGACGACCCCCTTGCCGACTCTCTGCTGCAAGAAAAGATCGAAAACGATCTCGACGGGTTTTTCCTGAAGGCGCGCGAGCAGGGGCGGTTCTATCTGGAAAAGGAGGCGGCATATCTGTCAGCGGTGGATGTCTCCGGCAGAAGGCTGGCGCTGACGCAGCTCTATTTTACCGGCCTTGCGCTGGGCGCCGAAGCTGAAGGCAATTTCCCGATCCTGTTTCACCTCGAGGAAGATATCTCTGCGGGCAGGCCGGAAGCGCAAAGGGCTGCTGAGGATGAAGGCGTTCTTTTCCCGCTTGCGCAGAAGATGCGCGGGTGGCTGGACGAGGGGAACGCCGTTGCCTTTATCTGCAGCGGGCAGGAGGGCGTTGAGCGGACAGCGCAGTTGCTCGGTAGATACGACGTTCCTACCCGAAAGACTAAAGGTCGATTCATTGAGTCGATTGAGGCGGCGGGCCCGGCGGGGGTTGTGACCATCCTGGAGGGGAGGATCAGTGGCGGATTTCACCTTCCCGGGATGAAACTGATTGTGCTTTCCGAGGAAGAGATATTCGGAAAAAAGGCATTAAGGCGCCCCGCCCGGCGGGTAAGGGAGGGATATTTTCTCAAATCGTTCGGGGAACTCTCCGAAGGGGATTTTGTCGTTCATACCGAACACGGCATCGGTCGCTACCAGGGCTTGCAGAAACTGGCCGCGGGCGGCGTGGAAAACGATTTTCTTTTGATCGAATATCAGGGAAACGATCGGCTCTACATCCCGGTTGACCGGATAGATCAGCTCCAGCGCTATATCGGCGCCGAAGGGTTCGTGCCCAAGGTCGATAAACTGGGCGGGATATCCTGGGAGACGATGAAGGAAAAGGTTCGGGAGTCGGTTCGCGAGATGGCAGAGGAGCTTGTGGCCATTTACGCCGCCCGCGAGACGATGGAAAGGGAACCTTTTGCCCCGCCGGATCGCCTCTATGAGGAGTTTTGCGCTGCATTTGAATTTGATGAAACCCCGGACCAGGCAAAGGCGATCGAAGATATCCATCTTGACATGAATGGCGCAAAACCGATGGATCGTTTGATCTGCGGCGACGCCGGGTTCGGAAAAACGGAAGTGGCGATGCGGGCTTCGTTTCGGGCGGCGCTGAACGGCAAACAGGTGGCGATGCTTGTGCCGACGACCATCCTTGCCGAGCAGCATTATCAGACCTTTTCCGGGCGGATGAAAAATTATCCGCTGCGCGTGGAGGTCCTTAACCGCTTCCGGAGCAAGGCGGAACAGAAGGAGATCAGCGAAGGTCTGGCCAAGGGGACGGTGGACATCGTAATCGGCACCCACCGCCTTTTGCAGAAGGATGTCAATTTTCGGGATCTGGGACTGGTAATTGTCGATGAGGAGCAGCGGTTCGGGGTCGCCGACAAGGAGAAGCTCAAAAAGCTCCGCAAGCTGGTGGATGTCGTTACCCTCTCGGCCACCCCGATTCCGCGGACGCTGCATCTGTCGCTCGTGGGAATCCGGGATCTTTCGATCATGAACACGCCGCCGGAGAGCCGTCTGCCTGTCAAGACTTATGTAATAGAATTCAATGAGGAAATAATTACAGATGCGATCCGCGGGGAGCTTGCCCGCGGCGGCCGGGTCTTTTTTCTCCACGATCGGGTCCGCTCCATCTTTACGATGGCCCGCCTCATCCAGAAGCTTGTTCCCGAGGCAAATATCGGGATTGTCCACGGGCAGATGAAGCCCTCGGCTATCGAGGGCGCGATGAAGCGGTTCATCCGCGGGGAAGACAATGTCCTGGTCTGCACGACGATCATCGGGGCCGGCCTGGATATCCCGTCGGCGAACACGATTATCATCAACCGGGCCGATCGTTTCGGGCTTTCCCAGCTCTACCAGATAAGGGGGCGGGTCGGCCGTTCGAAGGAAGAGGCTTTCGCCTGGCTGCTCGTTCCCCAGGGGGCGATGCTCTCCCGCGACGCCCAGAAGCGGTTGCAGGTCATCATGGACTTTACCGAAGCAGGTTCCGGTTACCGGATTGCCTCCAATGACCTCGAAATCAGGGGGGCGGGAAATATGCTGGGAACGTCTCAGTCCGGGCACGTATCCGCCGTCGGCTACGAGCTTTACACCGAGATGATGGAAGATGCGATTCGGGAGATTAAGGGGGCGCCGGCGCCGGAGGAGGAGCTCCGGCCGGAAATAAATTTGGGCATTCCCGCTTTCATTCCCGAGACCTATATGGCTGACGAACACCAGCGGCTTGTCTGGTACAAGAAGATTTCGCTCGCTTTGACGGAAGAAGAATTGTATGCAATCCGTCAGGAATTGCGCGATTGTTACGGGAATGTCCCGGCCGAGGTTGACAACCTCATGGGGGTGATTGAAATCCGCAACCTTCTCAAGACGGTAAGGGGAAGGAAAATGGGCTACGATGGCAAGGACATGTCTTTGTTATTGCAGGACAATAGTCCGATTGAGCCAGCCCTGATCATGAAGCTGTACCGCGGCAAGCGTCGGGGGGTGCACCTTACCCCCGACAACAAGTTGACGATCTCCATGCCGGGGATTGCAGGGTCCGAGATATTGTCCCGGGCGCGGGAGTTGATAGGGGAATTGAGGGGATAAGGAGGATAAGAACGGTGCAAGCGAAGATTAATGTTTATGAAACAGGTAAGCTGAAGCGTTGCTTTTGTGATATTTTAATGGTGGTAGTTGTTGTTTTCATCGGCGCGGCGGCGGAAGCCGGGGTAGCCGATAGGATTGTGGCCGTCGTGAATGATGAGGTAATTACCCTTTCTGATTTGAACAGGGCCTTTGAGCCGTTTATGGCGAGGTTTGAAGCCGGCTATCGCGGCAATGAGCGGGATAAAGCTCTGGACGAAGCAAAAAGAAGCATCCTCAACAGTATGATCGATAATATGCTGATGGAGCAGGAGGCCAAAAAGACGGGGATCTCCGTTCCGGAGGGGGAGATCGATGCGGCAATCGCCGATATCAAGAAACAGCGTAATTTATCGGAAGATCAGTTCCGAAAGCTTCTGGAACAGGAAAAGCTAACGCCGGAGACGTACAGAAAGGATGTCCGACGGCAAATGATGAGAATGCAGCTTATCGGACGGGACATCAGGTCAAAGGTTGTGGCGACGGAAGGGGAAATCGGCGATTACTACCGCCAGCATCGCGAAGAATACGATGGCAAGGAATCCGTTCGGGTCCGGCAGATACTCCTTTTCATCCCCAAGGAAGCGAGCCCCGAGGCTAAGGCTAAAATTCGCGCTGATCTTGAAGCCATCCGCCAGCGACTGCTCAAGGGAGAATCTTTCGAGGAGTTGTGCGCAAAGTTTTCCCAGGGGCCGGGCGCCGAAGAGGGGGGCGACATCGGCTATATAGAAAAAGGCGCGATTCTTCCCGAGATAGAGTCGGTTGCGTTTGCTCTGCCGCTGAACAAAATCAGCGACGTCATAGAGTCACCCGCTGGTTTTCACATCATCCAGATAACGGATCGCCGGGGGGCAGGCGCCAAAACCATAGAGCTTGTTCGTGAGGAAATCAAGGCGAAGTTGGAAAAGGAGAAAATGGAAAAAAGGTTCGAGGAGTGGCTGAAGGAGTTGCGGGAAAAATATAATGTCGAGATCAGGCTGTAATGAATTTTATCAAGGTACGGGGCGCATCCCAGCACAATCTGAAACACATAAATATTGACATTCCCAGGGATTGCTTAGTTGTGATCACCGGGGTTAGCGGTTCCGGAAAATCATCCCTGGCGTTCGACACCATTTATGCCGAGGGTCAGCGGCGCTACGTGGAGTCCCTTTCCACCTACGCCCGGCAGTTCATCGGTCAGATGGACAAACCGGATGTGGAGTCCATCGAGGGGCTTTCCCCCGCCATTGCGATCGAGCAGCGGATGACCTCCCACAATCCCCGCTCCACCGTGGGGACGGTGACGGAGATTTACGATTATTTGAGGCTGCTTTTTGCCAGGGCGGGCATTCCCCACTGCCCGAAATGCGGTCGGGAGATCAAGGCCCAGACGATCGACGCCATGCTGGAGACGGTTCTTGCCTATCCGGCAAACGCCCGGGTGACGATCTCGGCACCCCTTGTCCGCGGCCGCAAGGGTGAATTTCAAAAGGAGTTCAAAAAGCTGCTGAAGGACGGTTACACCCGTGTCCGCGTCAATGGCGAGCTCAAGGAACTTTCCGAAGATATTGTCCTCGACAAGAACCGCAAGCAAGAGATTGACGTTATCATCGATCGCCTTGTCATCAAGGAGGGAATCAGAGGGAGGCTTCGCGAATCGCTGGAAGCCGCGGCCGGTCTTTCCGACGGACTGGTGCGCATCGGTCTCGCGGGCGGGAAGGATGTCCTCTTCAGCGAACGCTATGCCTGTCCTGATTGCAGCGTCAGCATGCCGGAGCTCTCCCCGCGGATGTTTTCGTTCAACACCCCCTATGGGGCGTGTCCCGATTGCAGCGGGTTGGGAACCCGGATGTATTTTGATGAAGAGCTTGTCGTTCCTGATCGCAGTCTTTCGATTCGCGAGGGGGCGATCGTTCCCTGGTCGGGGCGTCACTATCTCCATTATTTTAACATGATCGATGCGCTTTCCAGCCATTTTGGCTTCGATATCAACACGCCCTTTCAGGATCTGCCGGAGAAAATCACGGCGGTGCTGCTCTATGGTTCCGGGGAGGAGAATATTCGCTTCTACGCCGATCGTAGCGGCCGACGTTTTTTTCACACCCGTCCGTTCGAGGGGATACTCAATGAGCTCGACCGCAGGTACAAGGAGACCACGTCGCTGCATGTGCGGATGGATCTGTCCCGCTTCATCAACCTCCGGGAGTGTCCGACCTGCCACGGCGCCCGCCTGAAACCGGAGAGCCTGGCGGTAACCGTCGGCGGAAAAAATATCCACGAGCTGTGCTGCCTTTCCCTTCGCGAATGCCGGGAGTTTGTGGCGGCGATTTCGTTTTCTCTGCAGGAGTTCCAGATCACCGAGCGGGTGATGAAGGAGATCAAGACGCGACTGGGCTTCCTGCTCGATGTCGGGATGGATTACCTGACCCTGGAGCGGGCGGCGGGCAGCCTCTCCGGGGGGGAGGGACAGAGAATCCGCCTGGCCACCCAGATCGGTTCGGGGCTGGTCGGGGTTCTCTACGTCCTGGATGAGCCGACCGTCGGTTTGCACCAGCGGGACAATATCCGCCTGATTGCAACCTTGAAGCGGCTGCGCGATATGGGCAACACCGTCCTTGTCGTCGAGCACGACCGGGACATGATGATGGAAGCGGATCAGATTATTGACATTGGCCCGGGGGCGGGAATGTTCGGGGGCGAGGTTATCTTTCAGGGGACGGCGGAGGAGATCTGCCGTTCGGAAAATTCGCTGACCGGACAGTACCTTTCCGGCCGGAAGTCGATCCCTGTTCCTCATAAAAGAAGGCCGCTTCCGGAACGTTTTATTGTTTTGGAGGGGGCTAATGAGCATAATCTGCAAAATATTGACATAAGAATCCCGGTCGGCATCTTCACCGCGGTGACCGGGGTTTCCGGCTCCGGGAAAAGCACGATGGTGATCGAAACCCTCTACAAGGCGCTGGCCCGGAGAATCAACCAGGAGCGCATGGGCGGCGGCAAGGTGCGACGCATTGCCGATTTCGGCGGCATCGAGCGGGTCATCCTGATGAACCAGCAGCCGATCGGACGGACGCCGCGTTCGAACCCTGTTACCTATACCGGCATTTTTTCCCACATCCGGGAACTTTTCACCGGTCTTCCCGAGGCGAGACTCCGCGGCTACAAGGCGGGACGCTTCAGCTTCAACGTCAAGGGCGGGCGGTGCGAGGCGTGCGAGGGGAACGGTCTGATCAAGATCGAGATGCACTTCCTGCCGGACGTGTATGTGACCTGCGACACCTGTCATGGCCGACGGTTCAATCCAGACACCCTCGAGATCCGCTACAAAGGCAAAAACATCGCCGAAATCCTGGAGATGACCGTCGAGCAGGCGCTCTCCTTTTTCGAGCATATCCTGTCGATCCGCGAGAAGCTTCAGCTTTTGTACGATGTGGGCCTGGGGTACATCCATCTCGGCCAGTCGGCGACGACCCTCTCCGGCGGCGAGGCGCAGCGGATCAAACTCTCCCGCGAACTGGGGAAACGGGCCAACAGCAACACCCTCTACATCCTCGACGAACCGACGATCGGCCTCCACTTTTCCGACATCCAGAAGCTGCTTGACGTTTTGATGCGCCTCGTGGACATGGGAAACACCGTCATCCTGATCGAGCACAACCTCGACATGGTCAAGTCAGCCGATTACATCATCGATCTTGGGCCGGAAGGCGGTCCCGGCGGCGGCCGCATCGTTGCCACGGGAACGCCGGAAGAGGTTGCAAAGGCAAAAAATTCCCATACCGGCCGGTTTTTGCGAGAGCTGCTGTAAGAAGCCCGCTCAAAGGGTTTGCCAGTTTTCTACAGCCCCAGATAACTCTTGCGCAGGACTTCGTTCTGGAGCAGCTCCTCCGCGGTTCCCTGCGCAATGATTTTCCCCGAGGAAAGCACGTAATTGCGGGTGGACATTTTGAAGACGGCGCTCACCTCCTGCTCCACCAGCAGGACAGTTATCCCCATGCGGTTGATTTCGGATATTTTTTCAAAAACCTCCTGACGGATCAGCGGCGCCAGACCGGTGGATGGTTCGTCAATGCAGAGGAGTTCCGGGTCAGACATGAAGGCCCGGCCAATAGCCAGCATCTGCTGTTCGCCGCCGGAAAGGGTTCCGGAAATCTGCGCCGCGCGTTTCTCGAGAACCGGAAAGAGATCATAAACTTTTTGCAGGATATCATGAATTTTTTTCTTGTCTTTCTGGAGATACGAGCCCGCTTTTAAATTTTCGAGCACGCTCATTTCCCGAAAGGGACGTCTCCTTTCGGGGCACAGAACAAGCCCCCGCTGAACTATGGCGTAGGCGGGAATTTGATCGATGTATTCGCTTTTGAAAGCGATTGTCCCTTCTATGGAGATGTCTCCCTCGGTCGAACGGCGCTTGATCTCCCTTTCCCAGGCAACCAGACCGCTGATCGCCCGAAGCGTCGTGGATTTCCCTGCGCCGTTGGGCCCGACCAAGGCAACCAGTTCCCCTTTTTCCACAAAAAGGCTGACATCATTTACCAAAACGGCCTTGTCGTACCGCACGCTTAAATGGGAGACTTCGAGGAGCATGGCTATTGTCCTCCCCCTTTCCCCAGATAGGCCTCGATTACCAGCGGATTATTCACCACCTCGTCCGGGGTTCCCTCGGCAAGAATCTGGCCGAAGTTAAGGACAATGATTCGATCCACTATCTTCATAAGCTGCTGTAATTTATGCTCCACGATGATCATCGCTGGTCCCTCGCTGTGCAGACGTCCAAAGCGTCCGCCCTTGTGGAGCCGGTGGATGGATTTTGCCATCAACTCCGTCTCTGCCGGGCTGAGTCCGCCGAATGGTTCATCCAGGAGCAGCAATTCCGGCTCCGTCGCCACCGCCCGCGCCACTTCCAGCCTCTTCAAGTCCCCCTGCGACAGCGTGGAGGCCTTTTCCAACGCCATGTCAGAAATGCCTGCAAATTCGAGGGCGTCCATGGCCTTTGCCTCCACAACCTTCACCCACTCCCCTTTTTTCATGACCCGGGGGGAGAGGCAGGAAACCATCACATTGGCGATAATGGGAAGGCGGCGAAACGGCCTCATATTTTGAAAGGTGCCCGCTATTCCCAAGTTGACGATGTCCCAGATCTTCATGCCAATGATCTGTTTTCCCTTGAAAACAACGCTTCCCGCATTAGGTTTCAATATTCCGGTGAGAAGCCGCAGCAGGGTGGTTTTACCGGCGCCGTTCGGACCGATGAGGCCGATGATTTCCTTTTGCTCCATCCGCAGCCTGATGTCGTTGACCGCATGCAGACCGCCGAAACTCTTCGTTAATCCTTCTACCTCCAGAAGCGGCACGGTCATCTCAGCACTCCTCGTTTTCCTCTCGCAACTCCCGCCGCGAGACCTTGCCGACATCGGTTTTCGGCAACTCGCCCCGGAACTCGACGATCTTCGGCACCTTGTAATGGGCCAGCCGCTCACGACAAAAATCTACGATCTCCTCCTCCGAAATCTTGCCCCGGGCCTCGCTTTCGAGAACCACATAGGCCTTGATCAGGTTTCCGAACGCGGGATCAGGAACGCCGACCACTCCCGCGGCCTTTATCCGGGGATGTTGATAGAGGACTTCCTCCACATGCCGGGCGAAGACGGAATACCCTTTATATTTTATCAGATCCCGCTTGCGGTCGAAGAAATGAAAATATCCCTCTGCATCCATGCTGACCAGATCCCCGGTGCGCAGCCAGGCGACCCCGTCCATTTCGAACATGATCTCCTGCGTGCTCTCCGGTCTTTTCCAATAACCCTGCATGATGTTGGGCCCGGATAAAATCATCTCGCCGACTTCGCCGACGGGGAGAAATTCAGTTCCCTCCGGAGCGATGATTGCCGCCCCGACATTCGGCAGGGGCACCCCGAACGAGCCCTTCTTGTAGCGGTTCATCGGCGAACTGTGGCTGGCGGAAGTGGTTTCCGTCATTCCGTACCCCTCGAGGATCTGCGATCCGGTCCTTTTTTCCCAGCCGTCGATCGTTGATTCGTGCAGCGTATCGGCCCCGCAGACAATCAGTTTCAGGCGTTTCCAGTTAACCCGGTTGGTTTTTTCATACTCCTTCAGATATTCAAACAGGGTGGGCACCCCGTAGAATGCGGAGGCCTGATAACGTTCCATTGCCGAGAGGATTTCATCGATATCGGGGGTGGTGAAGAGCACAAGGGTTGCCCCGGAGGCCAGTCCCGCAATCATTACAACCACCTGCCCGTATATGTGGAACAGCGGCAAAAAGGCCATGATCACCTCTTTTCCCTCTTCAAAGATCGGCCAGAAGGCCCGGGTCTGTGCCTGCAGCGCGACGATGTTCCGGTGAGTCAGCATGGCCGCCTTCGGAAGGCCGGTGGTGCCCCCCGTGTAGGGCAGTGCGGCAAGGTCCTTCCAGGGGTCAATCGCGACGGCCGGCGGCTCGGGGGGATATTTTTTCAACAGGTCCTGAAAGGATTTAATGCCCCTTTTTTTGAGCGTTTCTATTGAAAGGCCGGATTTACCGGAAGCGTTCCGGTTGCCGCCGGCGAAGATTTTTTTCAAGGCGGGAAGATACTCGTTAATGCTGGTCAAAATAACCCGTTCCGCACTGAAGCCTGCCTTGTCAACGTTTTCGAAGAGGATATCCTGGCAGATGACGATTTTCGCCTCGCTGTCCTCGAGCTGGTGTTTCACCTCGATGCTCGTATAGACCGGGCTGATCGGCGTTACCTTGGCGCCCAGCCTCAGCGAGGCGAAATAGGAAATGACGTATTGAGGGCTGTTCAAAAGATGCAGGGCCACGGTGTCTCCCTTGCGGATCCCCAGATCAGCCAGGGCGGTGGCCATCCGGTCCACCCGTTCCTTGAGCTCGCGGTAGTTTATCCTTTTACCGTAAAAGATCAAAGCCGGGCGGTTTCCGTATTTTTCAACGATCTCATCGAAGAGACCCGGTACGGAGATCTCGGGAATGTCAATTTGGGCAGGAACTTCTTCCGGATAGCTCTTCAACCACGGTTTGGAAAGATATGCCTCTTTATGGTTCATAATTGCATCCTTTGATTTGTTGATGGGGTTAGAGTAGCTGCTGACGAAGACGGGCGTTCCTTTCTCGCAGCGCCTTCCCCAGCGCCGGTCAATCCAGCGAAGCATCGCAAATTCGGCATGTTTTCCGGGTGGCGATGCTTTTCACCTTGCAGCGGGGGCACTCCTTTTCGATCTTGTCCCTTATCCAGGGCGCCAGACCCTCCGGCATGTACAGCAGGATCACCAGAACGATGACGGCAAAAATGAGCGTCCGGTATTCGGGCCAGAAACGGACGAACTCCAGAAGTGGAAAAAGGATAAACACCGCCGCCACGGGGCCGTAAATGGTTGCAATGCCGCCGAAAACACCCCAGATCACCACCGTGAAGGACATGGAAACCTCGAGCGTGGAAGGCCCGGCTATTCTCATGTAATGCGCGTAGAGACCGCCGGCCAGACCGGCAAAAAAGCCGCTCAGGCAGAAGGCCAGCAGCTTGTAGCGGGTGGTGTTGATCCCCGAAGCCTTGACTGCCAGTTCATCCTCGCGGATGGCATGAAAAATGATGCCGGTATTGGAATCGGTAATTTTCCACATGATAAAGCACAGGGCAAGCATCAGGACAACATGGATATAGTAATTGCCGACAAGGGAATTGGTGAGGCGCTTCAGACCGGAGATTCCCAATTCGCCGCCGGTTAAATCGGGCAGTGCAAAAACGATGCCCATCAGGATTATGGGAAACGCAAGCGTGGTCAGGGCCAGGTAGGTTTTCTTCAACCGCAGGCAGGGTATCCCGACCAGAAGCCCCGCCAGAACCGCGGCCGCGGCACCCAAGGGTACGCATCCCCAGGGGGGGATATGGAGGCGAATATTCAGGAGCGCCGAGGTGTAGGCGCCGACGCCGAAGAAAAGGGCATGGCCAAAGTTCATCTGACCGGTAAACCCGGACAGCAAATCCCAGCTTGCCGCCAGAATGGCAAAGATGCTGGTCAGGATGATCACCCGGATCAGATAGGGGTTCTGGCTTACAAGGGGAATTCCCAGGAGCGTCAAGAAAAAAAGGGCGACAATGATCCGGCTGGGAAGCACCAATACCTCTTCATGGATGAGCGTATAAAACCTTTTCAGATACAAGCCGACGGTCAACATGCCTACCTTTCTTCCTCAAAAGAAACGCCGAACAGTCCTTCCGGCCGCAGCAGCAGCACCAGGATCATGATAATCAAGGCGACCGACCCTTTCAGAAACGCGCCTTTGGGGATCAGGAAGACCACCAGGGCCTCGGTAAACCCGAGAATATACGAGGCGATAAAGCTTCCCTTGATGCTGCCCAATCCTCCCAGGACGACCACTGCCATCATCATGATCAGGGGTTCCATCCACATGTAGGGGCTAAGCACCATCAGGGGGGCGATGACCGCTCCGGTAAAGCCGGCAAGCGCAACCGAAATGCCCATCGTGATCATGGCAAGCAGGCTGTCGTTCATCCCCATCAGATTGGCGACCTCCCGGTCCTCGGCAATGGAACGGATTGCGAGACCAAGCCGGGTCTTCATCAAAAGCAGCCAGAGAATAAACATCAGCAGCAAAGCCACGACGAAACTCAGCACCTGCTGGTTGAAGACTTTGACCCCGAACAGGGAAAAGTAGCCCTTAACGAGGGGCGATACGGTAAGATAATCCCCTGTGAAGATCAGCATCATCGCCTCCTGAAAGATCATTGCCAGGGCGATGGTGGCGATCAGCACCGCGGCTTCGTGCTCGCGGATTTTGTCTATCAGGAATGTGTAAACCAGCAAGCCCAGCAGGGTGACGGCACAAACGGAAATCAGCATGCCCGGCACGGGGCTGAGGCCGAGGCGGACGCACAAAAAATAGATGCCGTAACCGGCGATCATGTAAAAGGCCGTGTGGGCGATGTTGACGATGCGGGCAACGCCGAAGATCAGAGAAAAGCCTATAGAGAGCAAAGCCAGCATGCTGCCAGTGATAAGACCGGTGATGATAATATTCATAAGACCTCGCAGCGCCTTTGAAAAAGGGTTAGAGGACAGACCTCCCCGCCCCTGCGGAGGGGCGGGACAGGCCGGAAGACAGTGTTATTATTTCATCCAGGGAGGTATTTTGTAAGGAACGATTCCCTTATAGGTGATCTCGGGCGCACCGGGGGCGGCAACCCATTTATTGGGCCATACCCCGACGAGTTTGCCGTCCTGCCATTGAACGCCCAAGCTGGTCAGATACCCGGGACCCCAGGTGAGATCATGGGTGGGGCGGCCCTGGGCGTCTTTTTCGTATTTCACCTTGCCGCTGGGGACAAGGTATTCCCGGTTTTCCAGGTGGGCGACGATCTTGTCGGCATCGAGGCTTCCTACGGCCTCAATGGAGGGGACAAGGCCTTGCACGATTGCCGTGTGGGTGTCTGCAGTATAAGTGGGGACTTCTCCAAAGCGCTTGTAATAGGCCTCAACGAAGGGCGCCGTCAGATTGTTGTATTCCACCCCCCGGACGTAGGTGTTGGTTGTAAAAACATAATTTCCCATGCCTTTGGTGGCCTCCCAGAAGCCATCCTTCTGGGCCTCAACATTTATTCCCACTTGAACTGCCGGTATTTTTAATTCCCCGGCCTGGCGGGCAAACGGAATCCCGACGGAGGAGGAAAAGATTGTAAAGATTAAATTGGCGCCGCTTTTCTGAATGGCGGCGAGCTCCGCGGTGACGTCCGTGGCAACCGCCGAGGGGCGCCATATCCCAACGACGTCCATGCCCATTTTGGGGATGACGCTTTGGGCCGCCGCAATCATCGGATCAACCCATACCGCCTTTTCGGCGACGATTGCCACTTTCACCTTCGGCAATTGCAGCTCCTTTTTCAGGATCGCTCCGACATATCCCATATGGGCAAAGCTGGTTCTGACCAGATACGAGGAGTTGAAGGGGGTTACGCGGAAAAAGTATTTGTAGCGGTTATAGTCTTTTGCAACCCTTGTACAGAGCTCGGGATGGGCGGCCCCGGCGCTCATGAATATTTTTTTATAGTCCATGGCGATGTCCTGCATTGCCAGCACCGCCTCCGTCCTAAAGCCGCCGACGATAAAATCGACCTTGTCGCTGGTGATCAGCCTTTCAATGGCGTTCGTGGCATCGGTCAGGCTTAAAAATTCATTGGAATCGGCTTTTACCAATTCGATTTTCATCTTTTCCTTGCCGACCTGCACGCCTCCTTTGGCGTTGATTTCCTCAGCTCCCATTATGGCGCCGTTCCAATGCCCCTTGCCCTGAACGAAATTCATCGGCCCGATGACGCCGATTTTGATGGTGCGCGCCCCAACGGGAAATGCCAGCGTGATGACCAGAAACGCTGAGAGTACAATACTTCCTATCCAAGTAGCTCTTTTCATTGTGTTTTTCTCCTTTCCATGGTAGGTGTTTGTCTGGAAAAAGCCCCGAAAGAAACACGGTGCATAGTGGCTGTGATAGATGAAGGAAAGATAAAGCGTTTTCCGACGCATATCCGTGGCCTCTGCCGTTTGGATGAGTTGTACATAAAAGCGAAAAAGATGGTCGTTAGTTATCACTCATCATTTGCGATAGTCAAGCTTTTTTTGGGGAGCTGAAAATATTCTTGACTTTTGGTTGCGAGTTCATCATAACCGAAACGCGAATCTTGCTTTTTATGGAGAAGAGCGGCTGTAAGTCAACAACCTGAAATAATTACAAAGGGCTCAATTGTCAGCGCTAATTATTTTATCCCTGTTGCAACAAAATTCAGTCTGTGAGGGAAAATCATGAGAAAAACGGTCATTTTCTGTTTTTGCCTGCTCCTTTCATCGCTGTTTTCCTTGGCTCATGCTGAAGGAAAAGCGGCGCTTCAGCAGGGGAGCGACCAATACCAGCAGGAAAACTATGAAGAGGCGATAGAGCTTTTTACCGAGGCGCGCCGACAGGAACCGGCATCATCCCGGGCGGCTTTTTTCCTGGGGATGGCCTATAAACAGGTGCTGGACTATCAAAAAGCCGTCGGCCATTTGCGGGATGCGGCCACCCTCGCGCCGCCGGTCAAAGAGGCGCTGGTTGATCTTATCGACGCCCTCTACCAGATAGACCAACTGGCCGAGGCCAAAAAATGGGTCGGGACGGCGGAAAGCGCTGGCGTTTCCCCTCCCCGCGTGGCTTTCTTGAAAGGCCTCATCCTTGCCAAGGCGAACAACAACCAGGAAGCCATTACAGCCTTTGAAAAATCCAAGCAGCTTGAACCGATTCTTGCGCAGGCCGCAGATTTTCAGATAGGGATTATCAACATCAAGGAGAGAAAACTGGAAAAAGCCAAGGCCCGCTTTCAGGCAATCATCCTGCAGGATCCGCTGTCCGATTTGGCTGGCTTTGCCCGCCAGTACCAGGCCATGGTGGAAGAGCGACTCTATCAGGAAAGGCCTCTGCATTTGACCGTGGGCGTAATGGGCGGCTATGACACCAACATCGCTTCGAACCCTCTTGATTCTCCGGCGGCTGTAAATGTTACGGACGCGAAAGGGGAGTATCTCTCCTCGAACGTGCGTCTCGATTATACCCCAAGGCTTACGGAACCATGGCTTTTCAACGCCCAGTATTCCGCCGCTTCCACGGTATATTCCAAGTTCACCCATTCCCATGATTCGCTGGCCAACAGTTTTTCCGTCTCTCCGGGATACAATTTCGGCCGCTTCGCCTTTAATCTGAACGCGAGTTACACAAACGTCCTGTTGCGGACCGACCCGTACATGTATCTTGACCCGGAAAGGAGCAGCCCGGGCTATAAGAGATATCTGGATTACCTTTCAGTAGGACCGGCCTTCCGCTATTTTATGAATCAAGAGCATATCCTTGAAGTATTTTTCGGTTACGACAAAAAGAATTACCACCACCAGACTGTTAATCTGCCCGACGACGAACGCGACACCGTGGGCTTAAGGGAGTACGTAAGTTGGATTTGGCTCTTCAAGGAGAACTCCTTCCTCAATCTCCGTTACGACTTCGCCAGGGAACATGCCGACGGGCGGAAATGGGACAACAACGGCCATCGCCTCACGTTAAATCTCAGTTTGCCGGTCACTTCGGAAGAGCTGGGCAAACGTCTCGGCCCAATCACGCTGCAGCTTACCGGCAGCGCCTATTTTCAGCGGTACAGCTATGAAATTAATTGGCCGCCGTTGGAGACGAGGAGCGACAATGTTTATACCGCCTCCGCAGGCCTGACCTGGCGGTTTTGGAAATACGCCAGTCTGATCGCCCAATATACGAGAACGCAAAGCGACTCGAACGTCTGGATGTACGAATACAACCGCGACCAATATGCGCTTGGTTGCGAGTTCAGGTATTAACAGCACTTGACAAGCAAACAGCGGGAGGTAGCGCCATGAAAAGAATATCCGTGATCCTGTCACTTTTGGCCTTACTGGTTGTGTTGCCCGGTTTCGCCCAGGCAGCTCCAGTCGCCAAGTTTACCAGCATAGAGGGCAATGTCGATGTGACAACTCCGGGAAAGGCGGCGGTAAAGGCCAATATGGGAGACCCTTTGAATGTGGGGGATATCATCCGCACGAAAAGCAAGTCCAAGTGCGAAATCACCTTCATGGACGGGAGCATTCTGCGCCTTGCCGAAAGCAGTCGTTTGCGCGTTACGGAATTTTCCCAGGAAAAGGAAAAAAGGAACGCGACCGTCGATCTCTTTCGGGGAAAGGTGCATAACATCGTCAAAGCGGTAGGCGGCCAGTCGAAATACGAAGTTCGCACCCCGACCGCCGTGTGCGGCGTCCGCGGCACCCAGTTTTATACCTACTATCAGTCGGGGGTGAGCGGGGCGGTGGTGACGGAGGGGACGGTCTATGCCTACAGTTCCAACAAGCCGGGCGAGGTGCGAATGATCGGCGTCGGTCAGGCGATGGTCGTGAAGGATGCCAATACGCCGCCGACGGTGCGAAAAGCCACGCCGAAAGAGGTTGAACAACATCAAAAAGATACCAAACCGGCGGAAAAGGCAAAGGAAGAAGCAAAAAAGGATGAAGAGAAGAAGCCGGAGGAGTTAGCTGCCAAGACGGGAGAGGGGAAGAAAGAAGAGGCAAAGCAAGAGGAAAAGAAGGAAGAACAGAAACCCGAGGCAAAGGCGGATGAGAAGCCCGCCGAGACCAAGGCAGCGGATGAGCCTTTAGAGACAAAAGCGGAGGAAAGCACGACTCAAAAAGACTCCCAACCGCTTGGGGCGGGTACACCCGCGCCGGAGGCGAATAAACCGACGGAAGAGGCGCCCAAGATCGTTTTAGCTTCGGATAACGCAGCTCAGAGAGAGCAGTCGGCGATCGTAGATATTGTTGGGCGGACTACGAACGAGACTTCCACGGCTTCGTCATTTCTACAGCCGACACTTGCCCCAATGCCGGTGCCGACGATCCCGGATGTGCCAATTGTGCCGCCAATAGCAGACGCTGCCCCGCCCGTGATCACAATGACGGTGAATCCGGACAAATTTACAAACGACAATTCGGCGACCTTCATTTTTAAAACGGATGAGAAGGCTGCCATTAAATATCGCGTTGATGATGGGGGATGGGTTGAAGATACCAAGTACGATACGGAATTTGTCGTCAATCTTCAGACTCTTGCGGAAAAGGCCCACGCGCTGATCGTGGAGGCAAGGGATGAGGCGGGGAACACCGCAACGAAGGAGTACTCCTGGGCAACGGATTACACGGCGCCGACGATCACGCTTTCGGGAACGCCCGCGGTCCTGACCAATGCAGCGGCGGCGAACATCGGCGTGGCGGTGGCGGACGCAAGCGCCGTCACAACTACCTACAGACTTGACGGGGTTGCGATCGCGTCATCCGCTTTGACCGGTTTGAGCGAAGGGTCTCACACCCTCGTTGTGACGGCGACGGATGCGGCGGGCAACTCTGCCTCCAAAGAATATGCTTGGGCCACGGATTACACGGCGCCGACAATCACTTTTTCGGGAACGCCTTCAGCCGTAACCAAAGTGAATGCGGCGAACATCGGCGTGGCGGTGGCGGACGCAAGCGCCGTTACAACCACCTACCAGCTTGACGGGGTTTCGGTAACTTCGACCGACTTGACTGCCCTGAGCGAGAAGGCTCACACCCTGCTGGTGACGGCGACGGACGCGGCGGGGAATGTTGCGACCCAGACTTACAGTTGGACGACGGATTACACGGCGCCGACGATCACGCTTTCGGGAACGCCCGCGGCCCTGACCAATGCAGCGGCGGCCAACATCGGCGTGACGACGACGGACGCAAGCGCCGTTACAGCCACCTACCAGCTTGACGGAGCTTTGGTAACGTCGACCAATTTGACTGCCGTGAGCGAAGGCCCTCACACCCTGCTGGTGACGGCGACGGATGCGGCGGGCAATATCGGAACCAAGGAATATGCCTGGACTACAGACTACACGGCGCCGACGATCACGCTTTCGGGAACGCCCGCGGCCCTGACCAATGCAGCGGCGGCGAACATCGGCGTGGCGGTGGCTGATGCAAGCGCCGTTGCCACCACTTATCAGCTTGATGGAAAACCAGTGGCGTCGGCTGATTTGACCGGTTTGAGCGAAGGGTCTCACACCCTCGTTGTGACGGCGACGGATGCGGCGGGCAACACCGGAACCAAGGAATA
This sequence comes from Syntrophobacterales bacterium, assembly GCA_019429105.1. Lineage (NCBI taxonomy): Bacteria > Pseudomonadati > Thermodesulfobacteriota > Syntrophobacteria > Syntrophobacterales > Syntrophobacterales bacterium. The sequence goes on along the minus strand of JAHYJE010000001.1, from coordinate 148,066 downwards.
TGCATGGACGACGGATTACACGGCGCCGACAATTACCCTTTCGGGAACGCCGGCTGCCCTTTCGACTATCAAGGCGGCGAACATAGGCGTAGCGACGACGGACGCAAGCGCCGTTACAGCCACCACCTACATACTTGACGGAGTTGTGGTAGCTTCTACCGCTTTGACCGCCCTGAGCGAGGGGCCCCATACCTTGCTCGTGACGGCAACGGATGCGGCGGGCAATGAGAGTTCAAAAGATGTTTCCTTTACTTTGGATATTTATTCCCTTGACGGCACAATTACCGGTTTCTCGGGCAGTGTTTCCGGAACTGCCGCTGGCGATGCCGTGGGAGTTGCCGGCGATAACTGGGGCGGCTGGAATATTGCCATGACCGGCAGTGGAAATCCCCCGCCGAATGAAACGGGAAATATCTACGCCGGCGGCGGAAATGCAGAAAGCGGCTACTGGCTTGGTATCGCCTCCGTCAGCGCTGATGCCGGCGCCGAGACCCTCTCGGGAACCTCGCAGTTGGATTATCTTTCAAAAACACGGCTTGGTTCCGGCGCCGGAACGATAACCGGGACATACGACGACGCTGGCAACTATCAGCTTTCCGATATCGGAATCGGGAGCTATGCGCAAACACCCCTGGCATTTGTGAGTTATCTTGACGATGCCGGCCGGTATAAAACGACCTATTCCGAGGCTGCATATGCGGACCATATAGGCGATCTTTGGGATATCCTGATCGGGGGAACCCAATCCCTCTGGTATGATGCCGACGGCGCAACGATTGGGGCAAGCAAGACGGGAATGCCTTTCCGAGTCATGGGGACTTACGAGCATGCTTTAGAGGTCGAAAATCCGGCAAACAACATTTGGTACTCGACAAGTGTACTGAACAGCTACAACTACGAAAGCGCCACCAATACAATTTCCGACGGCGGATCATATCTGGGATTGATGGGCGGGACAGAAACTTCCTCAGCGGCTGAGAGCAGCCGGTTGCTGGCAGGCAGACTGCTTGCCCTGTATATAGATCCTTTGGGCAATGCCGGATATCTGAAGGGAAATATGACAGGGAACGCCTATCCGGCGATAGGCATGTTTGCAATGGATGGTTCTCTCGCACGCGAGCAGATCAAGCCGGCTGCCGAAGTCGGGGTGGCAGCATCTGAATTGATGAACAGCAAGTATTGGGGATACATGAATGCATCCTTGGGGGGAATTTTTCAAGACGGTTCCGCCTACGTTGGTTCTCTGACGGCCAGTAATAATTATTCCGAAACATTTGCCATCGCCAACTGGACAACGAACGTGGCCCAGAACTGGGGCATCTACGGACTGACCCTCTATGGCAGCTATGAAACCCCTGCGGCAGTTTGGGGGGCGCGCATGGGAGGCGAGGGGGCGTTTGGCGCCTATCCGTACACTTCCGCGGGGACAACCTATCCCTTGCTTGATGGAGATTGGGGCTACTCCCTTTCAACAATTAATGACGGCGCCTGGGCGGATGGCAAAATTTCCGGTGCAGTGGACGGAAGATTCCTCACTCATGCAAAGGCAGGAACAATGGCCGGCGATCTGCTTGGCGCCTACAACACGGGGGACAACACCTGGGAAGCGGTTTCCCTGGGGACCTGGACGGGGACGGAACTGAGCCATGTCAGTGATTTTTATTCCGGGCTGATGGCACAGACAAGGCATTATACGGGCAGCTATTCGTATGAGGATAATGGTTATTACTCTTACGATTACTACACCGATAATCATTACGGACATATTTACTACCGGAGACCCGATCCAGGGATAACAAGCTATGACGTTACTTACAATCAGGATGGTACCTGGACAAAAACGCTATATAGTTATAGCATTGCTTCCGGTTATACTGCGACGGGTACGGAAACTGGGACATTGACCCAGGGCACAGACATTTCCTTCATTGCTGCGGCGGCGGATGCCAATTATGCTTCAGCATCGAGCAACAATTATCCATACCAATATAATGACGGCAGTTTGACTGCCCTCCTGGGTGGAACCGATACGCTTTGGACTGCCGCGCAGGCAACACCGGCGAAGCTCACGATGATGGGGACATATTCCTCGGCAAGCGCTCTGCCGCACATTTGGGGCGGCGGTTACGGCTACGGCAACATAGCCAGCCGCAATTACATGAATGACAGCGGCGTCACTTATGACGGGGGAGCCTACACAGGCTACTTGGCGGGCACCGAGATTAACAGGGCGATGGATGCCCGACTGGTTGCGCTTTACATAGACCCGGCGGGCAATGCGGGTTATTTAAAGGGGGCGCTTGCCGGCACTGCCTATCCGGAGATCGGCATGTTGGCGATGGATGGCAGCGCCTATCCGACGCAGATGACAGCCGATCCGGGAATTGCTCCCGGGGAGATGGTCAGCCATTTGACTGAGAGCGGTTATTATTCTTATTACGATATCGGGCTCGCGGGGGCCTTCGATACGGGCGGCAAGATCGTCAGCGACAGCAATTACAGCTATGAGAGCGGTTTCCAGACGATGTCGCTGGTGAACCATGAGATGAACAGGGCGGAGCCGTGGGGGATCTACGGTTTGGGGATGAGCGGTCTCTTGGAAGCGCCGGCCGCGTGGACAGCGTGGGCGGCAAAGGCGGGCGGCCGGGGGAATTTCGGGGCCTACAATGCTGCCAATAATTATTATGGCAGTTACGGTTACACGGACGGCGGATCCTACTCCTACAATTATTATACAGACAACCGTTCAGGGCATGTTGCCTACATGATACCTGATCCAGCGATCACAAGTTATGAGATTACCTACAATCACGATGGCTCTTACATGAAGATCTATTACACCTATGGCGAAGTGCCCGAGATCGGAGGTATCGACTATTATCCGACAGAAGTTGTTACGGGCACAGGGTTTCCTGACGCGGGATTGTCCTCTATAAGGACAGCGGAAGATCCTTTGAACGCCACTCTTGAAAGTGAGAGCAAGAATGGCGTCCACGATCCTGACGAAGGTTACTGGCTGGCCGAGATTACGGACGGCAAGGCGGAGGGGAACAAACTGACGGGGACGGTAAACGGCAGATTTATCACCCGGACCAAGATGGGCAACGCGTCTGTGACGGCGGGCGCACTTTTCGGCACAGGCATAACCGGCGATCTGCTGGGGACTTACAACACGGCGGATGACACCTGGCAGGCGGTTTCTCTCGGGAGCTGGAGCGGAACGCCGCTGGCCTTTGGCGGCGAGGAAGACAGTTGGTCCTCCGCCTTTTGGCAATACCGGTATCCCGGGTATCCCGAAGATCCTCCTTTGGATTCACTCACCTACGGCGGGCAATTGATGAGCCAGGGATTTTTACAGGGTCTGATCGGCGGGACGGATACGCTGTTCGGGTCCTTCGACGCCGCCCTCGGAAATTATCCGGCAGTAACCTTGGCCGGGATCGGAATCTACGGCAATTCAGAGAAGTTTCCCCTTTTCCTTGCCAGGTTTAATGGGAAAAATATGATAGATGAAACAGTCGCAACCAATGGCAATGTCCTCTTCTTCAGCGGCGTCAATCTTTTCGATGCCGATGGTGTGCCGACGTCGCTCGCCGGCAACATGGGCGGGTTGTACTGGAAAAAGAATCCCGACGACGGGAAATATGAACTGGGGGTTCTCTCTGTCGGGAGCGGCGCAATGGCAAACCTCTATCCCCACCCCAACCTTGACTACATGGGGGTAGCCGACGTCAATGGCATGTGGGAGCTTGCCCCGAAAACAAAACTGCAGGCCTATTCCCTTTTCAGCGGGCTTAGTTTCACCGCGGATCCGGTGTTGAGCGACAACGCCATCGGGATGTTTGACAACTCCAACTTATCGGCAGAGATTACCGAGAAGATGACAAATGGGTATTGGAAGTTATGGGAGAGGCATGCCAGAGAGATGAGGATTGCGGATTTGTCTGACCTGACGGTGGTGGCCGAGCTGACCGGCGGCGGCTACAAGAGCGTTGTTCCGCCCGAGGCGGGGGCCAGGTTCAATCAGGCTGATGGCTTCAGATATGACGTTACGGAGATTACCGGGGTGGATGAGGCGAATAAACTATTCACCGCGACCACTGCCGCGGCCCGGATCGTTCCGGACGAGGGGAATGGCGGGTTCACCAGCATCGCCGGCGGTGTCGTGAAGGGCTCTTTCGACCCCGTGACCGCGACCTGGCGGGCGGCCGCCCTGCTGACGGGGATGGAAACGAAGGCCTTCCTCACTAAGGTCAGCAGCATGAATGACGCGCAGAAACAGGCATTTTATGATGCAACGAAAATCCCCGCTTTCACCGTGGGGACGACGGATCTGCGGGGGCAGGGAAGTGTAATAGATATGGGCGTAAGCGATGCCAGCAGGGGAATTGTCAACGCCACGTTCCTTGCCGCCTCCACGGGAGGCCGGCCCCAGCTCTGGGCGTCGGGAAATGTGAACGGCGCCTATACAACAACCCCGGAGCCGGGAAGCACCAGCGTGTCTCTTGCCGGGTACCAGGTCGGGACGGGGGTGGCCAATGGGATCACCGCCACTTTCAATATTCAGAGCTGGGATGCAACGAAGTGGGGCGCCACGGTGACGAGCGGTTCCGTGCCGGCCAACACAGTAACCTTTACCTATCCCAATGCGGCAACCACAGGTCTCAACTTCCAGGGAGGCGCGGCCGGCAGCATCAGCGCTACGACAACGACCACTGGAACCTTCTCCGGCACGGCGGCGGGGGTAGTCAAATAGCGAGGTTGCAAGTCCCGGCGGACGGAAACGCAGCTACGCAATAGTTTTCCGCAAGATATTGATAACAAAATACGAACGCCCCCTGAATCCCTTGGTGAACGAGGTGATTCAGTGGGTGTTCTGCATTTTGGCCGTCGCGAAAATCAGGTTTGCAAATGGTTCCCATCGTGGTAAAGGCGGCGCGGATAAGAAAAAGGGGGAGGTTATTTTGGCTACTCTGGTTGGAAAATTTATTGATTCCTATTGTACGCGCTGTCGTTTGACGTTGGCTCATGTCGTTCTTTTCGAGGTGAACGAGGTGGTTTCCGGGGTTAAGTGCCGGACTTGTGGCTCCGAACATCGTCATCATGGGCCGGCGCCGGTAAAAAAGAAGGAGATTTCCGAGATAAGGAGGATACGGGGATGGCTTGCGCCTGTTCAGAAACCGGTTCGCCCGGAGGCAAACAGGCTGTGGGAGTTAAAAAATGCCGCACTTGGTCAGGATGTGGCCGTCTGGGATTATGGCATGACTGAGCTCTACGAGCAGGGGGACGTCATCGCGCACCCCCACTTTGGCCGCGGCTTTGTCGAGTCAACGACGATGGATAAAATGGAGGTGCTCTTTCGTGAGGGCAGGAAACTCCTGGCGATGAACCGGCCCGTAACGGCACGGGAATGACGTTGCGCCACCCTTGCCGGGGAGGAAAACTGGGTGTAATGGTTTCAATAAGTTGAGATCGTATTTTCAGGTGATGCGCAGTTCAATGTTCATGAAAGGGAGGGCCGCGCTCCGGCGCGGCCGTAGCGTTTTTCTGATTATGCACGCATTTCCGGGCGCATTTTTTTGTCGTGAGACCTTTGTTTTCCGGGGGTATTGATCATGAAAATACTGGTTCTGGTGAAACAAACTCCCGCTGGCGAGGCGGATATCGGAATTTCCGAAGATGGTTCTTGTCTTATAGTGGGGGAAAATGACTGGCGGATGAACCGTTTCGACGAGTTTGCGGTAGAGGAGGCGCTGAGGATACGCGAGGCGTTGCCGGAAAGCTCTGTGGAAGCGGTTTCGGTTGGCCCCCCCCGCGTTGCCGCAGTTTTGCGCCGAGCCCTGGCAATGGGGGCTGACGCGGCGATTCATATTCTTTACGAAGAAAAGCAGGAACTCTTCCCCAGTGAGACGGCCTTTTTGATTGCAGCTTTTGTCCGTGAGCGATGTTATGACCTTATTTTGGCCGGGGTGATGTCGGAGGATGCGATGTACGGGCAGACAGGAGCTATGCTTGCGGAACTGCTGGGCATCCCCTGTGCGACAGCCGTCGTGGAAGAGCGGCTGTCTTCGGAAAATGATCGTTTGAGGGTTGAGCGGGAACTGGAAGGCGGGCTTCGGGAAGGGCTGGAGCTGCCCCTTCCGGCCTTGCTCACTGTTCAGTCGGGGATCAACCGTCCGCGTTATCCCGCCCTCTCCCACGTTTTGCGGTCGCGCACCCAGCCCTTGCTTGTCATCCCGGCTGACACCCTGCCGAAAGCGTCCCGGCGCGAAGAGCTTTTGCACCTGTCTTGGCCCGCGCCGTCGGGCAAGTCATTCTTTTTGGAAGGAACGGCAGCAGGGAAGGCGGAGCGTCTGGCCGAAATATTCCGCGAACGGGCGTTTCTGTAGGGTTTAACAGTTTAATCGGCGTTTAAATTTTTATCAGGTTGTAAAATGAAGACTCAGGAAATAGTTGTTGTTGCCGAACTTGCCGCCGGTCTCCCCGCTCCGGTCACGATCGAGCTGATCGCTTTTGCAAAAGCCCTCCGTAGCGATCAGACCGTCCCGGTTCGCGTCTTTGTCCTCGGAGAGGGGATAACAAAAGCCGTCGCCCTGCTTTCCGCAATTCCCGCTGTTGCCGTTGTCGGCTTTTCCGGAGCTTCCCTCGCCGCTTACAGCGCCGAGGCGTGGAAGGGCGTTCTGGCCCCGCTTCTCGCTGAGATGAAACCCCGTTTTGTCTGCATTGCCCACAATGCAAATGGCGCTGACTTTGCTCCGGGGCTTGCCGTCCGTCTGGGCGCCGGCTGCATCACGGCGGGCGAAAGCGCCCGGGTTGAGGGGGAGGATGTAATCTTCCGCCGGTCGCTGCTCAACGGTAAAATAACGGCAGAGGTAATTTCGCGGGCGGAAACTACAGTGCTCACACTTCTTCCCGGGGCGTACCGTTGCCGGGACGCTGGCCTGGCAACACAGAAGCCGGAGGATGTGTTAAGCGAGGGGCGGTTGCTGGCCGTGCAGGCAAAGATCAGTCCCGTTTTGGAGATGGCGCTTGCGAGCCGTCCCCTTGGCCTTTTGGCGGCGCCGGAGCAGGATGCCGACCTTGCCGCGGCGGAGGTGGTTGTTGCCGCCGGGCGGGGCATTGGAAAAGAGGAGAATCTGTCCCTTGTTCGCGATCTGGCGTCGCTTTTTTCCCGTTCCGCTGTCGGCGGCTCCCGAACGGTGTGCGATGCGGGCTGGCTTCCCACCCGCCTGCAGATTGGGCAGACCGGAAGGACCGTAACGCCCCGCCTCTATATCGCCTGCGGAATTTCCGGCGCCCTTCAGCACCTGGCGGGGATGCGCGGCTCGCAGTTTATAGTCGCCGTCAACAGCGATCCCCGCGCCGCCATCTTCCAGGCGGCGGATGTCTGCATCGTTGAGGATCTGCTGCTCTTCCTTCCGCTCTTGATCAATGCCTGCAAAAGGCAAAAGCGCAATAAGGACATCTCATGACAACTGCTCCCACTTCAGTTAAAGCGAAGATTTTTCCCTTATTTTTTTTGGCGGGGATGTTTTTTGCCAATTTTGTCTCCCGCCTTATCTCTGCGCCACTGATGCCGGTGATTGAGAAGGAACTGGGTTTTGGTCACTCCGGCGCCGGATTTTTCTTTCTGATGCTTGCCATTGGTTATTCGATTGGGCTTATGGTTTCCGGGCTGGTCTCTTCGCGGTTGACGCATCGACGCACCATTTCTCTGTCCGCAATTATCACCGGTTGCGCGTTGCTGTTGATCGCCGCCAGTCGCGAGTTGTGGATGATCCGCGGGGGATTGTTTCTTGTCGGGATATTTACCGGTTTTTACCTCCCCTCCGGAATCACAACAGTCACCTCGTCATTTGAGTCAAGGCACTGGGGCAAGGCGCTTGCCGTCCACGAATTTGCCCCGATCCTTGCCTTCATTGCCGTTCCGCTTCTGGCCGAAGGCCTGCTTTTGATACTGCCCTGGAGGGTTATCCTTGTCTTTATCGGGATTGCCGTAATGGTCATGGGTTTGATTTTCCCCCGTTTTTCTCCGGGCGGCAACTTCAAAGGAGACGCCCCGACGTTTGGCAACATCCGCCTGGTAGTTGGCAACAGGGATTTCTGGAGGATGGTTCCCCTTTTTTGTGCGGCGCTTACCATCAGCGTCGGCATCTACAATATGCTGCCGCTTTATTTGACGGCGGAAAGGGGCATGGACAGGGAGGCAGCGAACGCTTTGGCGGGGCTGTCCCGGATGTCTGCCATCCCGGCGGCCCTTTTTACCGGCTGGATAGTCGATCGGTTTGGCGCCAAGCCGACGATGGCCTTCGTAATTTTTTTTAACGGACTGGCAGTGATCCTCCTGGGCATCATTCCGGGAAGATGGGTTGCCCCAATGGTTTTCCTGCAGCCGGCGCTTGCAGGGGGCTTCTTCCCGGCGGGATTTGCCGCCCTCTCGCGGATAGTCCCCGTAAACGCCCGCAGTCTGGCCGTCGCGATTACCGTATTTATTGCCAACCTGGTCGGCGCCGGGCTGATCCCTGTTTTCCTGGGAATATTCGGCGATGCGGGCAGGTTCGGACTGGCCTTTATCATTGTCGGCTGCGCCGTGCTGGCGAGCCTTTTGCTTATTGCCCGCCTGGATATTAAGGAGGAATAAGCGCCGGCAACATTTTGAGGGTGAAGGGGCTCGAAGCGGTTGACGGCAGCCCGATAATAGACATAAAACCATACGCGGGGATCTATCCGGAGATCAAAGAGCCGCGCTTCCCCGAATGGTTGCGGTTTGTCTTCAAGCTTAGGGCCTGTCCACCAATAACCTGAACATCTTGCATCTCATCTTTGGGCCATCTTTGGCTGTGGCTCAATCACAAAATCCTCAACGTAGCGCTGCTACGTTTGCGGTTTTGTTCAATCGCCGCAACCAAATCCAACCCAAATCTGAGCGCAATCTTGCCCAGATTATTTGTGGACAGGCCCTTAGGCAAAGCGCTATCTGAGAAGAGGTCTGGATGTGAGGGCGGGAAACGCACAAAAGCCGTTTTTTTATTTTTCATGCTTGCTTTTCCGTGTCACGATATCTATATTGCCTCACAGGAATAAAGAAGGGCGGAAACCAAAAAATTATGAAAGGACAGAATAAATGAGTGAAGAAAACAGCCAGGGAGCAGACAGCCTCAAGTCGCTTACAGAATCAATGGAGCTCAATACCAGCTTGAATAAGATAAAGCACAAGATCATGGTGCTTTCCGGGAAGGGCGGGGTCGGCAAGAGCACGGTCGCCGCCAATATCGCGGTGGCGCTGGCAATGGAGGGGCAGAAGGTGGGCCTGCTGGATACCGATTTTCACGGGCCGAGCATCCCGACCCTGCTGAAGCTTGAGGGCGTCGTTCCGGAGGTGAAGGGGGAAAAGATGCTGCCGGTTCCGTACGGCGAGAACCTGTCGGTAATGTCTATAGGCTTGCTCGTCCCGAACAGGGATGATGCGGTAATCTGGCGGGGGCCGATGAAGATGGGCGTCATCAAACAGCTTCTTACTGACGTGGAATGGGGGAAACTGGATTACCTGATAGTGGATTTCCCCCCGGGAACAGGGGATGAACCCCTGTCCGTCGCGCAGATTATTCCCGGCATTGACGGCGCCGTCATTGTTACGACCCCGCAGAATCTGTCCCTCAATGACGTCCGAAAATGCATAAATTTCTGCAGGCAGGTAAAGGTTCCGGTGACCGGAGTCGTCGAGAATATGAGCGGCCTCATCTGTCCGCACTGCAACAAGCTTATCAACGTCTTCAAAACCGGGGGCGGAGAAAAGATGGCTCACGAAATGGGTGTGCCGTTTTTGGGAACGATCCCGCTTGACCCGCGCATCGTCGAGACCTCGGACAACGGGGAACCGTTTGTTTCCCATTTTAGCGAAACTGAAGCGGCGCAGGCCTTCCGCGGCGTAGTGAAGCCGATTATGGCAATGAACGGCAGCGGAGCGTTGGGAAATGTTCCCGCCGCTGTTTCATCGGTCCTGTAAGGCGCTGGAAAACAGTTTTCGTAAGATAGATATCCCGTTGCGGAGGGGAGGTGCCCTCCGATCATCACTGATCGTCAATTAGCATTTAGTCCGTCTGTACTGCCGCCCGGCCATTTTTCCCAAGCGCCCGGGCGGTTTTTTTGTCCAAAAGCGCCTTCAGTAGGGGGTTGGGAGCTTGCGGGCGGCAGATATCAGATCCCAATAAAAAAATAAAACAACCGTTGAGTAAGTGTTTGCATTCAACTTGAGATTGACATAAAACAGCCATCAGGTTTGCAGGATGAATCCACTAAAAGAGGTGAAAATGGACAACCTTAAGAAATTTCAGGGACTCCTTGAAGAACTTTTTCAATTTAACGCCGCTGATCTGGACTTCGGCATCTACCGAATTCTGAATGTCAAACGGGAGCAGATCCGGAATTTCATTCACGAAGACCTTGGCCGGATCGCCGACGAAGCTTTTGCCAAATACCGGGATGAACGGCTGGACAATATCGGGCAGCTCTTTGAAGAGGCAAGGCTGAAGATTGTCCAGAACCTGAGCGCCGGCGCCTTCCTGCCAACGGGAGACCTGAAAGAGGAATTCCGCGATACGCCCGTGGGGCGCGATTATCTGGCGATTCGGGCGCGAAAGGACGAGGCGGCGGCTATCGAGGAAATCAAGCTGCAGGTCTTCAACGACCTCTACAACTTCTTCTCCCGGTATTATGACGAGGGCGACTTTGCGCCGCAATATCGTTACTCCGTCAGGGGCCACAAATACGCCATCCCTTACAACGGCGAAGAAGTGAAGCTCTACTGGGCTAACAGCGACCAGTACTACGTAAAAGCGGGCATCCTCTTCCGCGATTACGCCTTTTTCACCGACCCTGCCAAGTCCTGCAAAATCATTTTCCGCACCGTCGCCGCCAGGGACGAACTCGGTTCCAACAAGGCAACCAAAACCCGCTTCTTTGTCCTGGATGATGAAAAGCCCTCGGAGTTAAGCGATGAGAAAACCCTGGTGATCCGCTTCCAACATCGGGAGTTGACTGCCGAGGAAGTGAGAAAATTCGAGGCCGGCGGCGGCAGCAATGCGGCAAAACAGGAGAAGATTAATCAATATATCCATGCAACCGTCCTCAAAGAAATAAGAGATCCCGGCCTTAAAACCTCCCTGGGACGAGAATACAAGAATGACAAGCCGCTTCTGCTCTATCAGCTTTCCCGCTTCAGCGCCAAGAACAGCCGGGATTTCTTCATCCATAAGAATCTGAAAACATTTCTCTCCGGCCAACTCGACTATTTCATCAAGGCCGATGTCATTTCCATCGAAACCCTGGAGAAGGAGCGGTTTCTGGACAAACACATCACGCGCGCCAAGGCGGTCCGTGAGATCGGGGAAAGGATCATCGCTTTTCTGGCGCAGATTGAGGATTTCCAGAAGAAGCTGTGGGAGAAGCAAAAATTCGTTCTCAGTACGGAGTACGTCATTACGACAGACCGTGTGCCTGATGATTTTCATCAGGAAATCCTGAAGAACAAGAAGCAGACAGAAGAATGGAAGGCCCTGGGATTCGGCGCGGCGCCGTCGAAGGCGGAGCTTAAAGAAAGGAAGCTGCCCATTGATACGAGGCATTTCGCCTGCGATTTCAAAGAAAGGCTGCTGGAGCGGCTTACGGAAAATTCAGATTTGGATGAGCTTCTCGATGGGTTGCTGATCAGGAGCGAGAACTGGCAGGCGTTGAATGTGCTGGTGGAGAAATACCGGGAGAAGATAGGTTCTGTCTGTATTGATCCACCATACAACACGGGACAAGACGAGTTCATTTACAGAGACAGTTATCAACATAGCTCCTGGATGGCTATGATGTATGAGCGTCTCTGCCTTGCCAAGTGGATGATGTCAGCAAATGGCGCTATGTTCATTCACATAGATGAGAGGGAACACTACAGGCTAACACACTTAATTATTGAGGTTATGGGCGAAGAGAATTATTTGGCACCGTTTGTGTGGCTTGCGCGTACAGGTAAGGCCGTTACGGAAAGACGCATTCAGGTGGCCCATGAAAGCATAGAATCTGCATGCAAATCTGCAGCCGATTTCAAGGTAAAGCTGATCGAAAAAAGAGTAGAGAACTGCCGTTACAGCGATGAAAAAGGTCCATATCGTAGGGAGCAATTGCGTCAATGGGGCGGACAACATGATCGTCGGGAGGAACGCCCCACGCTCTATTTCGCGATACCCACGCCCTTTGGCACCGAAGTGTATCCGAAGAGACCAGACGGTTCGGACGGTTGCTGGCGTGCAAACAGAGAAAACGTAGGACGAATGCTGGCTGCCGGAGATCTTGATTTTTTGAATGATCCTGCGCCCGGAGAAATTACTGTTTACCGTAAGATTCGGGAAGGGGCTGTGACAGTCTCGGCCCCTTCCAACATTCTTGACAAGTGCGGTAGTTCTGCAACTGCAACATCAGAGCTGAAATCTTTATTCGGTGAAAAAACATTTTATACAGCAAAGCCTTGTGCAGTTGTCGAGCATTGCATATCGCTGAGAGAATCGAGTGACAAAGATATCGCCCTCGACTTCTTCGGCGGTTCCGGCACCACAGCTCATGCGGTTATGAATCTGAATAACGAAGACGGCGGCAAGCGCAAGTTCATCCTCATCGAAATGGCCAATTATTTCGATACCGTCATCATCCCCCGGATCAAGAAAGTGGCCTATTCCTTTAACTGGAAAGACGGGAAACCGCAGGACAGCGGCGGGAGTGGTGTTTTCTTCAAATACCAGGTTCTTGAACAATATGAGGATACCCTCGACAATCTGGAACTCAAAGAGAACGGCAATGCCCTGAACCTTTTCGGCAGCGATTATCTCCTGAAATACTTCCTGGATTTCGAGACTCAGGACGATGCCGCCTGGGTGAATTTCGAACAATTCAAACAGCCCTTTTCCTACCGGCTCAAGGTCAATTACGAGGAGGTGGGTGAACCTCAGGAGGCCGTCGTCGATCTGCCGGAAACCTTCCATTATCTCCTCGGTCTGAAGGCCAAAAAGATCAAGGTTCGCGAGGATAAAGGCAGAAGATACCTTTTCACCCTGGGCGAAAAAGAGGGCCGGAATGTCGCCGTCGTCTGGCGCGAGTACGATGACGCATGGGCCGAAAGGGACTTCAAGCGGGACAAGGAGTTCATCATTCAGGAGATTGAGGCCTGGGCGCCTCAGGTTGTCTATGTCAACGGTCAAAGCGCCCTCACTCCCCAAATAGGCAGTCACACCACAGATATTCTGGCCATTGAGCCGGAATTCAGGAAACGAATGGTGAACGCCTGATGAAGATCGAGAAATATCTTGTCCTCAACAGGTATCTCCTGTCTCTTTTCGGCGTCGATGAATTCAAGAAACTCCAGAATGCTTTGGCGGATAAGCGTGTGGGTTACGACCCCGAGGGGAGGAGTTACTTTGTCGAAGTCCTTTGCGCCCTGGACGGTTTGAAGCAAAGCCGACTGCCTGAAGACAGGTTACTTGAGTATGATGAGCAAATCCGCATCTGCGTCGGTAAGATCAATCACCGGCGTGAGCCGAAAATTGTCTTGAAATACTTCCAGTACCTCGCACTCCTTTTTACGGAGATCGTCCTCGATGCATTGAAGAATCGCAAGGCTGAATTTCTCCACGATCTGAACGAATTCCTGAAAGCCTATAAGCAGGGACACGATATTGACCTGCTTGACGAATTTACCGAAGACAACCTGAGGAAAATCGCCTTCTGGATGGCCACAGGTTCCGGCAAAACCCTTCTGATGCATATCAATTACCACCAATTCCAGCGCTACAAGCTTTTTTCTCCCGATAATATTCTCCTGATCACGCCCAATGAGGGCCTTTCCAGACAGCATTTCGAAGAACTCCAGAAAAGCGGCATCCCCTGCCGGCTATACGCCGGGAATCTCGGGAATACCGGAAACCTGCCCGGCGAGGAGCCCATCCTGATTATCGAGATGACGAAACTGGTGGAAGAAAAGAAAGGTGGCGGCGTCACGCTGCCCATTGAGGTATTTGAAGGCCGGAATCTCATTTTTGTGGACGAAGGCCACAAGGGGAAAAGGTCGGAAGAGCAGAAATGGGCGAAGCTCAGAAATAAGCTTGCGGTAACAGGTTTTACCTTTGAATATAGCGCCACTTTCGGACAGATTCTCAGTGAAAAGCAAGAAGAAACACTTCAAGAATACGCCAAGTCCATCATTTTTGATTATTCCTATCGCTATTTCTATCTGGACGGCTACGGTAAGGATTTTACAGTCCTGAATGTTAAGCAGGGCGGTGTTGGGGAACAGGTATTCCAGGAAATGATGTTCGTGGCCAATCTTCTGTCCTATTTCCAGCAAATGCTGATTTATGAGCAGCACCAGCCATTGGCCCGGCAATACAATCTCGAAAAGCCCCTGTGGATCTTCGTGGGCACAACCGTGACAGGCAGGGAGGAAGAATCGGATGTCATTCAGATCGTCGCTTTCTTCAAAAGGCTTTTAGATGACGAACAATGGGTGCGCACAAAGGCCGATGCAGTCCTGAGCGGGGAGTCGGGTCTGAAAGACGAGAATGAAGGGGATGCCTTCAGCGATTCTTACGATTTCATTACTGAATCAGGCTTGAACATGGATGACCTTTACAAGAAGGTTTTCGGTGGACGGGGGCAATTCCGCGTCCATGAGATCAAGAACGCCGATGGCGAGTTTGGCTTGCGGGTGGGGGAAAACGACTACTTCGGGGTCGTCAATATCGGCGATGTCTCCGCATTCAAGAACGAATTAGTTAAGAAAGGGATCTCCGTCGAACCGGATGCCGTCAGCCCTTCCCTGTTTGACGCCATCAAGAAGGAAGGATCGCCCATCCAGGTTCTGATTGGATCGAAAAAGTTCATTGAAGGCTGGGATACGTGGCGCGTCTCCAGCATGGGGTTGTTGAACATTGGAACCGGCCAGGGTCCGCAGATCATTCAGCTCTTTGGCAGAGGCATCCGGCTGAAGGGCAAGGATTACTCCCTCAAGAGGAGCGCTGACAAGGGGCCGGTGAAATATCTGGAGATGCTGCATATCTATGGCATGAAGGCGGATTATCTAAGCCGTTTTTTGGCGGCCATTAAAAAAGAAGAAGTGGAATTCGAGAGTATCGATATTCCTGTGGCGCTTCAGCATGAGGAAAAATGGCGACAGCTCTGGTGGCTGTCCAAAGATGAAAGCAAGAGATTTGAAGAAGACGTTATATTGCCATTGGCTTTCAATACAAACATTCATGTCTCCCTGAATCTTTTGCCCAGAGTAACGCTGTTTGTGGGGAAAGAAAGGGACAAAGCCGACGCCGTTAAGATTCACGAGATGAAAGCCGAGGACACCCAAAGAAGGTTATCTGATAATGAAATCTCGCTGCTCAACTGGAAGAAAATCTTTGAAGAAATCCAGGAATTCAAGGCTTCAAAAAATTATTGGAATCTGGTTTTCAGCATCGAAGGGTTAAAAAATATTCTTTTGTCCAATCGGTATAGGATTATTGCCCTTGCCGATACATTGGTCATAAAGACCAGACCTGATCTGGAAAGGATCGATAGCATTGCCTGTCTGCTTCTCAAGAAATACATAGACCAGTTTTATGTGCATCACAGAAAACGCTATGAAACCAAATATATGCGTTATGAGATGATGAAACGGCAGACCGCGCTGCCTCTCTTCGAAAAGGGTGAAAATCAATATGCTTATACGGTCCAGATTGACAAGAAAGAGACAAAACTCATCGAGGACGTGAAAAAACTCAAGGAGGATCTCGAGAAGCTTCTCAAGCAGGAGGAGAAGAAGATCCTGCCCAGGGTCTATTTTGATCGCCACCTGTATCTGCCCATCCTTCTGAAAGGCATAAACAGGAAGATCGATAAAATATCCCCGGCCGGCTTGGAGGAGAGCGAAAAGGATTTCCTTGTGAATTTGAAGCAATACCTTGAAGATAAAAAAAAGAAATTCAGGGGTTGTGAAATCTATTTATTAAGGAATTTTCCGAAAACGGGGGTGGGCTTTTTCAATCTAAGCAATTTCTATCCGGATTTCATTATGTGGATAAAGAGCAAAGACAGGCAGCGTATCGTGTTCCTTGATCCTCATGGGCTGGAGCATGATAAATCATTAGACAATCAGAAAATACAGTTGTCAAAGGATATTAAGCAACTGGAAAAAAAGCTTGGAGACAGGAAAATAACCTTGGATTCATTTATTCTGTCGAAGACTTCTTACGAGTCTATTAAAAAAGATCGAACCTCAGCCGAACCCAAAGAAGAATTCAAGGCAAACCATGTTTTGTTTCTGGAGGATCAGGAGGATTGGCCGGCGGAATTGTTTCAAAAGATCTTCGTATAGGAAAAGGATTGCATTCATTTCGGTTTCTTCAAAGCGGCAATGCCAGCCTTATTGAAACTTTCGTGAATATCCAGCATGACCATTTTAGAGCAGGAACCTGCCTGAAGAAATCTATTGTAAATCATTCTCATTGCGTCTTCTCTCAGCTTGCCTTTGACAGACAGATCGCTTTGTTTATTTGCAAACCTTGCCTTTTCAATAGGATAGGGAGGGTCGTTAAAGTCGATAATGCAGTCTTTCTCAAATGCCGGGAATTGTCGGGCTTCAAACTGGAAATGACTATGACCGTACCGATTGCCGCCGGGCTGAAAATGGGCTGTCTGGGTAGTCGTTGTGACAAGATAAATAATGGCTATTTGTGCAAATGGCCCGGTTTCTCCAAGATAGATAAACCAGCGCGCTTTTGTTTCATCGCCGTATCGCGGCAACGGGAAATTGTCCCATCTGAACACCGTGCCGATTTCAAGCGTCAAGTTTCCAGCGCCCTATAGATCAGGTAACTTTCTTCAGGATAAGTCAGATCTTCCTCTTTTTTATTCAACAGACCATGATCGAATTCTGATTTGTAATCGATCATGCCGTTGGGATGACTCTTCCATGTCTTTCTCCAAGCCAGGACAGCTTCATGAGTGGCGTCGCTGATCAGTTTGGCAGGGATATAATCCTTTGCGTAAATTTCAATAAGCCTCTGCATTTGCTGTATTTCTCTTTTTGAAAAGTAGGCAAGATCGGGTTTTCCTTTAGGATGGATACTATATACGTCATCCTGAACGCTTCTGAATTCAAAGAGGGGTGATTTTATTTTATCGCGTTGACCGTAGATTTCCATAGGGACGGGCCCGCGCTCCATGGCCTTATAGGACAGTCCGAGGCAGGGCCTTCCGGTTGCGCTCAGGATTTCAAAATCAAGGAAGGCAAGATATTTATATAAAAATGTCTGATAAAGAGGATGCTTGGTCTTCTTCTGGTGTTCGCCGGCGAAAAAGCAAATCGCGTTTTCGATTTTTTCTTTTTGATAGGGAATCATGGTGCAAACCAATCTTTTAAAGGAATCAGTTAACAAGTAAACTTTTGTTTTCCATAAGACAATCTGTATGAGGTGTCAATAGCTATTTCAGCGGATCGTCTAAAAAACGCTTCTTTAAACCGTTCGCCTTCTCCAGTTGACCAAAAAGATTCCCAGCGAAACCAGCGGCAGCCCGATCATCAAAGAAGGCGTCAATTCTTCATTGAGAAAGATCACCCCGAAGAGCACCCCGAACAGGGGGGTGAAAAAGGTGAAGGCGGAAAGTCTGCTTACCGAATACTGGTGGATGAGTTTGAACCAGATCAGGTAGGAGATGAAGGCAACGATAAACGACTGAAAAAAGAGGGCCAGGATGATGAAAAAGTCGATTTTGTAAATCCATCTGGGCTCCAGGATGAGGCTCACCAGGAAGAGAATCGGAATCGAAAAGAAGAGCTGGTACAGGAAGGTGTTGATCGGCTCGACCTTCTGGGCCATGAATTTTTTGATGTACAAGGTGGTTGCCCCCCAAAAAAAACCGGCGGTGATCTCTAAAATGTCTCCGAGGAGCATTGTTGGCCGGGCAGTTTTGGGTTTTCCCCAGAAAACGGCGAAAACGCCGGCAAAGGCCAGCAGCAGTCCCGCGGTTTTTAAAAAGGTGAGACGATCCCCCTTGAGAAGGAAATGGGCGCCGGCGGCCACCACGAAGGGGCTCAGATAAACAAAGAGCACCGAACGGACCGCATCGGTGTAGAGCATCCCAAAATAAACGCACGCAAATTCCAGCCCGAACAGCAGCCCCACCATGAACCCATGAAAAAGTCTGATGTCGGTGTGGAACAGCGTTTCTTTTTTCCGAATGCAGTAGGCGATGCCAAAGAGGGAGGCAATGACCGACCGGATGGCCGAGGAAAAAACCGGAGATATTCCCTGGTTTGTATATTTGATGACAGGGTAATTCAAACCCCACAGCAGCGTCAGGGCAAGCAGAATGGCGATGGCCTTAAGATCCAGATATTCCTTGTTTTCCATAAGCCTTTTAGTTGCGTTTCATCAGGTGTTGCACCGCCTTGTCCAAGCCGTCCAGGGTAAGCTCGAACATGGGGAAGATGTTGGCGATTTTGCCGATCGTCCAGGTATAGCCCCAGCTCGCTTCCTCCTGGGGGTTCAGCCAGACGGAGTGGCGAAAGGTGCGGGCGAGCAGATTCAGCCGCTCCTCGCTGCTGCGGTTTTCATGCTGGTCGATATAGAGGGCGCCATTGGCCCAGGAAAGCTCCGAGGGGGCCATCGCCGCGTCGCCGACGATAATCAGCCTGGTCTCCGGATCGAGCCGCGCGAGCTCCTCGAGCGACTCCGGCCGGAGGTGACGCTGGGGGTCTGACCAGACGTGGCTGTAGATGGTGTTGTGAAAAAAGTAGATATTCAGCTCCTTGAACTGGGAGCGGGCATAGGTGAACAATGTCTGGATGATCTCGATATAGGGGTCCATCGACCAACCGCCGTTGTCGATCATCAACACGATTTTCAGGCGGTCGGTCAGGCGGCGGTCAAAGACAAGGGTTATCTCGCCGCCGTTTCTCATTGTTTCGTAGATGGTTTTATCAACGTTGACGACGTCGCGCGGTCCGTGGGGAAGCATCATCCGGAGCTTCTTGAGGGCCTCATTCATCTGCAGCTCGGTGATCGGGCCTTCCTGATTATAATCCTTATAGCGCCGCTCCATTGCCACTTTTATCGCGGATTTGTTCCGGGAAACCCCGCCCACGCGCATTCCGCCCGGGTGATACCCGGAGTGCCCCACGGGGGATGTGCCGCCCGTTCCGATCCATTTGCGGCCGCCATGATGGGCCTCTGTCTGCTCCTTCAGGCGGTCCATGAAGTACTTGAGCAGCTCCTCCGGCGTAAAGCGTTCCAGCTCCTTTTCATCGATGCCGAGCATATCGGCGAGTTCCCTGGGGTTTTTAAGCCATTCTTCAAGCAGCGCCTTCATGACCTCGTTAATTTCGGCGTCTTCTCCTTCCGGTATGGACACTCCCTTGAAATAGTTGGCAAATACCTGATCGTAGATGTCGAAATAGCGTTCGCTTTTGATAAGGATGGAACGGGCCGTGGTGTAAAAATCGTCAAGGGTGTCGATCAGGCCGAGGGAAAGCGCCTGGTGCAGGCGCAGAAACGAGGTGGGGGAGACGGGCGCCCCCTTTTCCTTGAGCATATAGAAAAAATTGATAAACAATCATTCTTCCTTGCAAATTATTGGCAGCGAGCTTCGAGAAACCCTCTGCCGGCAATTCAGGATCTCGGTTGCCGCGGGTTTTTTCCCGTCTGCTGAAGGGCGGTGTTCAAATCCAAACTCTTTTTGAAGAGAATGCCGAGGAAAGGTATCTCCCGGCTTCGTTCGAGATTCTCTATATTGAAATCCGGATCCAGCTTGAGGGCGCGCACCCAGTTGATCAGCTCCCGCGTGGCCGGTTTCTTCTCGATTCCCCGCAGTTCCCGGAGGCGGTAGAAGGTCGTAAGCGCCGCCCTTGCCAGTTCTTCGGAGAGAGCAGGGAAATGAACGTTGAGAATCATCCGCATCATATCCGGATCGGGAAAGGCGATATGGTGGAAATTGCAGCGTCCGAGGAAGGGATCGGAGAGATCCTTTTTGGCGTTGGAGGTGATGATGATCACCGGGCGGTTCCGGGCGGTGATGGTTTTGTCTATCTCCATGATGTCAAACTGCATCTGGTCGAGGACGTCGAGCATGTCGTCCTGGAAGTCCGTGTCGGCCTTGTCGATTTCGTCGATCAGGAGCACCGTCCTGTTTTCGGCGACGAAGGCCTGGCCGATCTTGCCCATTCGGATATACTCCCCGATATCGCTGACATCCCGCTTGGAATCACCAAAACGGCTGTCGTTTAAGCGGGTCAGCGTGTCGTAAAGGTAAAGCGCGTCGAGGAGCTTCATGCTTGATTTGACGTTCAGGACGATCAGCGGCATGCCGAGGTTTTCGGCGATCGCGTGGGCGAGCATCGTTTTCCCGGTGCCCGGTTCGCCCTTCAGCAAGAGCGGCATTTCCAGCGCCATTGAAACATTGACGATCTTGGCAAGTTCGTCGTCAAGTACATATTTTGAAGATCCTTTGAATTGTTGGTCATTGTCCATATTCTTTTTACTGCCTCCTTTAAAAGATCGGTATCTTTATAATATTTCATTCTGCAATGCCAATGATTTTTAGCTGTCAGCGGACTATCCACCTTAAGTAGATACATTTAGTTTTCCCATGAACGGGTATGGGGAAGCTTCTTCGGCAGGTCGCCGAAAATTTCCAGCAGCGCCTTGTCGGCAAGTGGGTGGGCGCTTCCGTTGTCAAGGGCGAAAAGTTCCTCGCCGATCGTCCAGGCGTAAAGCTTTTTTGCGTCATTAATCAAAGGCTTCTCGGGGACGCCGTAGGTGCGCAACTGCATATCTTCGTCGGAAAGGCCGACGCAGCCGTGAGAGGCCGGCCGCCCGGGCAAATCGCGGGCGTGCAGCCAATATAATACGTTTTCTTTATCGATATGAAAAAGCAGGGCGTAGTCCATCGGGTACTGCTGTGTTCCTGTGTCGGTTTTATAAAGCGACGATGTGTGCTTCCGATGGTACGCATTAATGCTGAACATTCCGACCGGGGTAAGGTGCCCCTCCATTCCGGTTGCCGCCGGCATCGAAAAAACGAGGCGGCCATATTCGTAGGCCCCGATCCATTGCTCCGTTATGTCGAGCAGGATGTATTTTGCGTGCGTTTTTGCCTTTTCATATTGGGCGGGCATCGGGGTGTAATCTTTAATCTTGTCTATGTTTTCAGGGACTTTTATCGTCATGCCGGGGTAAACGTGGCGGCGGTCTATCCGGTTGAAGCGGGCAATGGCGAGCCAGTCTTTGCCGAAGAGCCTCTCCAGACTTTCCTGCGGCCGGACAAAGTGTCCCTTCCATCCTATTTCCCTGATGCTGGGATATTCGTACCGGCTCAGGTCTTCATTGGCCTTGTCCTCCGGCAAGGCGGCCGGATTGGAGATCGTTTTCGGATCAAAAATTGCGACGGCGAAGATTATGGCAAATACGAGAAGCAGACGCAGTAATGTGGGCAAATAATTAACATGGTTATCGGTGGAATTCAATAAGGTCTTCAGGCGCCCGAACGCGGGGCTTGATGTGTGCAGAAATTTCATTATAAATGCCTTCATGCCGCCCCCGGTAGCATGAAAGGAACAACGATTCAAGCGGAATGAAGGTGCGGTTCATGATCAAGTTTTATTGACAAGAAAAGGGCGCCTGTGATAGATATCGCGCCAAAAATTGAAATGTAACAGAGCTTCAGGCTTGAATCAAAAGGGAAAAATTTGATAAAGATGGCTTCTTTAAAGACCGCGATGGTGGTCGCTGCTCTTATTGTCCTTGTCGGTTCTGTGAGTTTCTTCACCAATACCGAGGAGGCGCCGCAACCCCAAAATCAGCAGTTTCGCGAAATCAGCGGCAAGATCAAAAAGGGCGAAACGCTCTTTGACATCTTCAAAACATACAAACTTGATATCAGTGAGTTGTACAAAATACGCGAGGCCTCTGCGAACATCCACCGATTACGGGAACTATATCCGGGGCGCCCCTACAAGATTGTTCTCGGCGAGGGTTCGCAGATTCATTCCTTTGCTTACGGGATCGATGACGACTCCTTTCTGAGCATCAACCGGACGAACGAGGGATACCGCGCCGAAAAGGTTCCCGTCCTTTATGAAAAGAGAATCCTCCGTCTCGGGGGAACGATTAAAAACAATCTGATCGCTTCTTTGGGCGAGGGCAATGAAAATCTTCTTTTGGCCCTTCAACTCTCCGACATCTTTGCTTGGGACATCGATTTTACGACCGATCTAAGGAACAACGATTCATTCAAAATCGTTGTTGAGGGACTCTACCGTGATGGCCAATTCAAAAAATTCGGGGCGATTCTTGCCTCCGAGTTCACAAGCGCCGGCGCCGTCTATCGGGCTTATGCCTTTGAACAGAATGGCAAAATACATTATTATGACGAAGACGGAAAATCCCTCCAAAAGAGCTTCTTGAAGTCGCCGCTTAGTTTCAGGCGCATCAGCTCGGGTT
This sequence comes from Syntrophobacterales bacterium, assembly GCA_019429105.1. Taxonomy (NCBI): domain Bacteria; kingdom Pseudomonadati; phylum Thermodesulfobacteriota; class Syntrophobacteria; order Syntrophobacterales; species Syntrophobacterales bacterium. The sequence goes on along the minus strand of JAHYJE010000001.1, from coordinate 125,546 downwards.
TTTCCGGGGGACGGTATCATCCGATCCTGAAAATCCGGCGTCCCCATCAAGGCATCGATTATGCTGCGGCTAAGGGAACACCCGTTTCTGCTGCCGGTGACGGAAAGGTGCGCTTTGCCGGGAGCAAGGGACAATACGGAAAACTGGTAATCATCAGACATCGAAACGGGTACGACACCTATTACGGGCATTTATCGAAGATCGGCAAGGGTGTAAAGAGCGGCGCGCAGGTAAGCCAGGGCATGGTTATCGGATATGTCGGCGCAACCGGGCTTGCCACAGGTCCCCACCTGCATTACGAAATGAGGATCGATGACCGGCCGATCAATCCAATGTCAATTAAGATTCCGCGCAGCGCAGCGATATCCGAACCAATGCTGGTCGCCTTCCACCAATTAACCAAACGGATGAATTCAGAACTCGCTTCCATCAACCCCAAAAATCCTGTCGCCGCCAAGGATGGGAAAATGGATGGAAGTCAAAAAGAAGGATAGGCCAATCCCGCAAGGCAAGTACTGCGTCTTGTATAAACAAGATTATCCCCATTTATTTTATTCAGGGCAGGAACATGGCTTTCCCGGGCGCTACGAGGGAGGCCAGAGGAGGGCGGCGCGGATGCAGCCGCCTTGGGTGCGGATGATTTGTTTGCCGAAGGTGATAGCAACCCCGACTTCGGAGCAGTAGTTGATATTGCGGGTGCTCTCCTTTGCCAACTGATCGTTCCAGCGATAGAGTCCCATTGTGTAGTACTCCTCTGTTCCGGCGTCGGTCCGGGCAAAGAAGCCGGAGAAACGCCAGGGCACAGAGAAGCGCATCACAACCGGATGGCCGGTTATGGAGTTTATGAATTCGATCCGCCCTTTTTGCCAGGCCCAGAGAAGGAGGGTGGAGTTGCCCCTTTCAGTGGCGATTCTGACGGGGCGGATAAAGGTGGCCAAAAAAAAGAGAACAACAATCAGCAACGCCAATGAAATCTTCGCCCAACCAACTTTGGTCATAAATCCGCCGGGTATAATTTTTTAAAGTATGAGGCAATTGCAAAACTCTCACATTCTGTCATTCCCGCAATGATTTTAAGCGGGAAAACGAAGTTTAATGTTCATAATCTGGTTCTAACTGCTTGAAAAACCGTATTCCTGATAGAAGCATTGTGTACATTAAGCTCCGCTTTCGGGAATGACAAATAGTTTTGCAATTGGCTCGCATGTTTGTGTTTAAGCAGGCAAGCAACCCGCTCCCTTTTGCCGAGCTTAGTCGTTGCGGAAGAAGTGCAGGGAAAAACATGCCGAAAGCGGCAGCCCGAAAAAACTGTCTAACCGCCGCTTCCGGCAAGAAAACAGCGAGGCGTTATTTTATAGCGCCCTTTTCCTTGTAATATTTCAATGCGCCCGGATCGTAGGGGATGACTCCGCCGTAAGACTTTGTCGCATTGCCGAGGTTTGTATCCTTTGCCGCCTTAACGGCAGTTTGGAGTTGGCTGACATTTTCAAACAGCGCCTTGGTGATTGCGTAGGAGTATTTCTCCGGCAGGCTTTCCGGGCCCATGAAAAGATTCCAGAAAACCAGCGTATTTACGTCTTTTTCAGTGTTGTAAACATTCTTGGGAATGGCGCCTGAATTCATTACCCCGGTAAACTTTTTAAGCAGCTCCTTGACTAGGGCGCTCTGGGGATCCATGTCAACGAATTCGATCTTTTTACCCTTGCGCGCCAGGGTTGTCGATAGCTCGACAACCGAACCCGTCGGGAGGCCGCCGGACCAGAAATAGGCGTCAATCGTCCCCTGGGAAAGCGCTTCTGCCGACTCTGCGGCGCCCAGACGCTCCTGCTTGGCGAAGTCGGAGGCTTTAATCCCGGCGGCATCCAGTACCAGAAACGCCTCAACCTCGGTGCCGGACCCGGGCGCGGCAGTGGAGACCCGTTTCCCTTTCAGATCGGCAACGGTTTTTATCCCTGACCCCGAGGCGGTGATCAGGTGAAGGTAATTGGGATACATTGTCCACATGATGCGGGTCTCTTTTGCCGGTCTATCCGCAAAACGCTTATGCTTGCCGGTATAGGCAAGATATGCGGAATCGGGAAGAACCAGGCCCATGTAGTAGGTGTTTTTGGAAGGGTCGGTGCGGCGCTGGATCAAAAGCAGGTTATCCACCGAGGCGGCCGTCTGAATGGCGGTCGCGTCAACCCCGGCGTGTTTCGTCAGGATTTCGGCCATGGTTGTCCCGTAATAGAAATAAACCCCGCCCAGGCCGCCCGTGGTAATGATGATTTTAGGTTTTTCCTCGGCAAACGCGGTTCCCGCCGATAACAGAAAAACAGCCAACATAATACCGATGAGCTTCTTCATTTTCATACCTCCATAGTTAATGATTTGCCTTCTAAAAAACGCCATTTCTTAAGCCTTGCCGCCTGATGCATCGAAATTAAGCGGCGCTTTGGTTTTACTGATGAGAAAAAACCAGATCAAGACCGGCAGGGCTGCCAGATCGAACCAGTAATTGGGGATGAACAGCCCCACCGAAAATATCCCCAGAACCCAGGATTCCCATTTGCGCAGCGGCCGCCGGGCATAGCCTGCCGTTGCTGCAGCCATGGCGATCGCCCCGATCGACACCTCCGCCAGCCGGATGAGAAATCCCGAGATGGCCATGGTGGCGCTGGTGGTGGTCCACATCGGGATAATCAGCAGGGATGTTCCCTGGTAGGTCAGGATGAAGGAAAACCCAAGCAGGTATTTGGGAAGCGCGACCTTTGCGGCGTAGATGCCTGTCTTGAGTGGATCGGTCATAAAAACCGAAGCCGAAGCGTAGGCGGAAAGCGCCACCGGCGGCGTAACGTCGGCGAGGATGGCGTAGTACATAAGAAACATATGCGCAGAAAGCAGCGCGGCCTGCTGCGGAATGCCATTGGCCATGGCGATGCTCAGAATGGCCGGGGCCGTTAGCGATGATGCCACCACATAAGAGGCCGTAGGCGGGATTCCCATTCCGAGAATCAGTGTGAAGACGGCAGTAAAAAGCGAGGCGACAAGGATGCTTGTGCCGGAAATCATCGACAGGAGCTGGGCAAATTTGCTGGAGAGACCGGTCATTACCATCAAGGTCAAAATCAGGTTTGCGCAGACAACAGCAGAACCTATTGGGATAAGAGAGGAAAATCCTTTTGCCAATCCGTTTAACAGCACCTTCGGGCTTTTGGGGCGGATCGTCCGGTCTATGTAAGCCAGAATGACGAAGAGAAAAATCGCCAGAACGACGGCAAGGCTGATTGAATATCCCCAGTAGATAAAGCCCACGATGATTAAAAGGGGCAGAAAGATATAGGAATAGCGCCGGAAATATTCCCAGCCGTAATTCTGGCCGTGTTCAATCGGCTTGAGCCCCATCTTTTTGACGTAAAAATAGTTGTAGGCGAGAATCGCGATCAGATAGAGCAACATGGGGCCAATCGCCATAATGCATACCCACAGGTAGGGAATGGAGAGGATTTCCACCATGACGAAGGCGAGTGATCCCAGCACCGGGGGGGTGATCATCGCGATCGTGCCCGAGGTGGCGGCGATTCCGGCGGCGGTGTACTTGTCATACCCGCTTTTTTCGTACATCGGTTTGCTGATGGTCGAGACGAACTGGGTGTCGGCGGCGCCGGAGCCGCTGAACATACCCATGAAGATGGAGGCGAGCGTCGTCACGATCCCGGGGCCGTCCGCCCGGCCGCGGGAGGCGAGCGAGGCGATATTGGCAATGATTTTTCCCAGGTTCAAAACACCGATAATCCCGCCCATGATCGTGAAATAAACGAGATATTTGGCGGAGACACCGGTAATCATTCCGAAAAGTCCGGCCTCCGTCTCACTGAAGAGCTTGGCGAGCAGCAAATCGAAGCCGAAAACGGCGTGGGAAAATACGCCTCCCAGCAGGTCCCCGTGCAGATTGTAGATAAGAAAGGTTAGTACCAGGCACGGCAGGATAGCCCCGATGTAGCGGTACACCTGGCCGAGCAGCAGCAGCGTAAGTCCGAAGCTCAGCACCAGATCCCATGCTTCGGGTATCATCGCCCGATCAATAATGTCATGAAAATAAACAACATGATAGACATAGGGAATGATCACCAGCAGCGCCGCCAGCTTGTCGGCTATTTTGCTGGAACGGGGATAAATAGTAGGCAGCACCGCCGCCATCCAGAAGATTGTCGCGGCAAGGTTGAATTTAATGTCCAGACCAATTTTCCAGAAGGAATAAAGCGGAAAGGCGGCCATGAGCGCAAACACGAAGGCCCCGACTCCGGCCCTTCCGGGAAGGCGCTGGGAGGAGATAAGGTAGCCGGTCAAAAGCAGAAATAAAACGTGAGTGGAGCGCTGCAGCTCGGTTAAATCGAGGATGCCTATAGACAATCCGGAAAAGGGCGTATGGGGATGGATAACCAGATACAAGCTGTAGATACTGGCGATTACCAGCAGGGGCTTGATGACAAATCGCCCCAGGTTGTCTTCCTGGCTGATTGGCTCGTCGTGCATGCGTTTTTACCTTTCTGGGAGGAATATGCCTCACCCGGGAGGTTGTTTATGCGTAGATCAGGTATAGGCGACCTCTAAAACAACGGGGCAGCCTTTGTCAACAACAATATGTCTCATTTTGACAGTTTGGACATCGGCCGGGATTGTGCAGCGCCTGCTCTTGACGTCAGATTTTCTTCCGCTCATCGGTCCAGTAGCGCTCCCGCAACTTTTTCTTTTCGATTTTTCCGGAACCTGTCTTGGGGAGCGACGGTAAAAATTCTACTGATTTAGGTGCTTTGTAACGCGCTATCTGCTCCTTGCAAAACGAGATCAGCTCGTCCGCCGTTGCATCCATCCCCGATTTCAAAACAACAATAGCATGGACCGTTTCGCCCCACTTTTCATCGGGGACGCCCACTACGGCGCATTCCAGAACGGCCTTGTGCATGTAGAGGGCATTTTCGACCTCCGTGGAATAGACGTTTTCGCCGCCGGTTACGATCATGTCTTTCTTCCGATCCACGATCGTTACGTAGCCTTCTTCGTCCATCACGGCCATGTCGCCGGTATAGAGCCAGCCGTCGCGGATGGCCTTGGCCGTTTCTTCCGGGAGCTGCCAGTAGCCGGGAGTCACGGTATCACCCCGCACAATTATTTCGCCGACCTCTTTTTCATCCTTTTTGACCTCACCGCCGGCATCGGTTACCACCTTCAGAGCGACGGCGATGAACTCCCTGCCGGTTTTTGATTTGAAGCGGAGCTGTTCTTCGGGCGGCAGTTGTCGCAGGTGCTCCTTGAGGAGGGAAAAGGTCAGGTAGGGGCACGTCTCGGTCATTCCGTAGGTCTGGATGTAGTCGCACCCGAAGGTTTCCACGATCCGGCGGACAACCTCCGGGGCGATCGGGGCGCCGCCGCTGAGCAGCACCCGCAGGCTGCGGAAGTCGTATTTTTTGACCCCCGGATAATTGATCAGCATGTTGAGCATCGTGGGGATGAGATTGGTCAGTGTGACCTTCTTTTCTTCCAGAGCCGACAAAACCAGCGGCGGAGAAAATTCGCCGACAAGAACGTGCGTGCCCCCGACCCAGGTTATCGCCCAGCTTGCCCAGGCATCCGCCAGATGAAACAGGGGCGCGGCATGGAGCCAGACATCCCGGTCGGTGAGCTGCAACTCGGCGATTGTTCCGAGGGCATGAACCGTAACATTCTTGTGGGTAAGGATTACCCCCTTCGGACGCCCCGTCGTCCCGCTCGTGTAGTAGATCTGAGCGATATCATCCTCCGTTACCGCAACATCTGCGCAGAAGGCGTCTTTGTCAGAAACAAGTTTTTCATACGAGCGGTCGTTTTTCCCTTCCGGAAACCCGCCGGACGCATTGCCGGTCCAGACAATCTTTCCCAGCGAGGAAATATTGCCGCTGATTTGCTCAACTGTTTTTGCGAACTGCGGAGCGGCAATAAGGAGCTTTGCGCCGGCGTCATTCAGGATGAAGGCGAGTTCGGCGGCGGACAGCCGGTAGTTTAGCGGGACGGCGATTGCCCCGATGAGGGCGATGGCGTAGTAGGATTCAAGGTAATAATGGCAATTGGGGTGCAAAATGGCTACCCGGTCGCCTTTTTTTATGCCCTCCGCCTGCATGAAAGCGGAAATACTGCGGAGGCGAGCAAAAAATTCCCGGTAGGTCCAGCTATTGTTTCCGCAGACGACGGCCTTTTTTTCGGGGAAAAACAGACAGGCTTTCTTTAATGAGTCCGTAAGAATCATGTTTAAACCTCAAGCGCTTTTGTTCCAGGCATCCATAGCTTGGCGAGTCATTTATTTTTTTGTGTGGGAAACGGGGCCGTATGCTTCAAAGCATTAATTCTGCAATGCAGACTATCCCCTCTTGCCGCATCATGTTCTACGATCGGGCTTTTGCCGTTGTGACAATAAACAGCAGTTTTTCGAAAAATTCACTTCGGGCAACCGGGCGAGTGGAAACAAAACGGGCCTTGCGATTAAAAGCATCCAGACGCCCCCTGTGCCAAGAGGGAGGGGCATCTGGAGCAGCTTAACTGCTGATTTTTCAGTCTATCTCCGTTTGCAGGAAAACCTGTCGCCTGCAACATAATTCTCGCTTGTTGGATTATCTAGGAAACCTACCTTTCGCGGGGCTCCACATCCAGTTGGCACTTTTCATGCAAACACACGGAAAGTTTGCCGGTGTCTTCTTCTGTCACGTGGATGATGAGGTCCTTCTCCGAGCCCCTGCGGCTCCTTATGTAGGAGGCGTTCAATACGTGCAGACCGCTATCAGCCACGCAACGGAAGGCGTTGGCGATCTGCCCCGTTGATTCGCAATGGCGTACAATCAGTCGCGATCCCTCCTCGCCGATTCCCAGAATCGGGTTCAGAATCATATAGAAAAAGTCATTGGTAGTGACGATGCCCACGACCTTGCCGTCCTCCATGACGGGCAGGGCGCCGACATGCCTGTCCTGAGCCAGGCGGACGGCATTTTCTATCGTCGTTTCGGGGGTGACGGTGGCCACATCCTTCTGCATGATGTCATTTACCGTCAACCTGGCGAAAAGGTAGTGGATTTCTCCAATGCTCAGGCTTGTCGCCATGGACGGCGAGGAATGAAGCACCCGGTCCTTGGTGACGATACCCTTGAGCTTCCCCTTGTCAACTACCGGAAGTCGTTCGATCTTTCTTTCCTTCATGAGTTTGGCCGCTTCCAGCACCGGGGTATCGCTGGTAACGGTCACTACGGGTGTAGACATGATGTGTTGTACGCGCATGGCAACCTCCTGATTTTGTTATTGGATGGGTTATGCTTCCCTTTTGCAGCCCCCTGACTGTGGGACACGTGCAGAGGCGAATGGATGTTAAAAGAAGCCGGCCCTGTTGTCAAGACAATTTTACATCAGGCAATCCCGTCATTTAGACGGAAGCGCAAGGATTTTCCCATCAGGCAAGCTTTTTCATCGTCTTTCGATATTTCTCGGCGAGTTCCCTGTAGAGGATGACGCCTTCAGCGGTAGCGATGATATTTTTTGCGGAGGCCTTCTTGATGATTTTTGCCGGATTGCCGCCGACGATTGTTCCGGCGGGAACCCTCATTCCCTGAAGAACTACCGAACCCGCCGCAACGAAAGAGTCTTCCTCGCAGATCACATGAAACATCAGCACCGCCCCCATGCCGATTATCGTGCGCGGCAGGATATGTACGTCGTGCAGCAGCGCCCCATGCCCGACAATGACGTCGTTTTCGATCACAACCTCGGATCCGATATCGACATGGATGACGGCGTTGTCCTGAAAGCTCACCCCCTCGCCGAGGGTTATGGGGCCTAAATCCCCCCTGAGCACAGCCCCCGGGCCGATGAAACAACTTTCTCCGACAACGACGTCGCCGATGATCACGGCCTCGGGATGAACAAAAGCCGCAGCGGAGATGCGCGGTATTTTTCCATCAAATTCATAGACTGGCATGTAATATTCCCTTATAAGATATCGGCTGCTTTCTTTCCTTGCGACTCATTTTTTGTAGAGGTTTTCCAGCAGGTCTCCATATTTTTCCATGACCAGCAGGCGCTTGAGTTTCATGGTTTGGGTGAGCATGCCGTTATCCAGAGTAAAATCATCCAGAATAAAAACGAACTTACGGGGAATTTCGTAGGAACCGATGGTCTTTTTGAGATGGTTCTGCACCTCGGCGGTTAACAGTTCCCTGAATTTTTGCCCGGCGGCAGAGGTTGGCTCAAAAAGGTCTTTCGGCTCGACCGACAAATTCAGCTCCGCGGCCAAATTCTTCAATAATTTCATGTCGGGCACAATCAGTCCGACATTGTAGTCATGCCCGGCCCCGGAGATGACCGCATTTAAAATCCAGGGCATCACCTTCATTTCGAGCTCAATGGTCTCCGGATGGATATACTTTCCGTTGGCCAGTTTGTATTCCTCCTTGAAACGGCCGGTTATAAACAAGAATCCGTCATCGTCCAGGCGGCCCCGATCACCCGTGCGCACCCCCCTCATCCCATTCAGCTCGACAATTACTTCGGCCGTTTTTTCCGGCTTGTTGTGATAGCCAAGCATGCACTGCGGTCCGAAACAGAGGATCTCGCCATCGTCGCTTTGCTCGCCTGTCCGGGAACGATCGATCACTACTTTTGTTTTATTGATCGGTTTGCCTACCGAACCAAGACGATTTCCCATCATCGGGGAATTGATGGTGATTGCGGGAGATGTTTCACTTAGACCATAGGCGTCATAGGTGGGGATGCCGACATCGATGAAGAATTTGGCTATCTCAATGTTCATCGGGGCGCTTCCCGTGACGGCATTTTCGAGACACCCGCCAAAACGGGCGCGGATTTTTTTCAGGACGAGGGCATCGAGGATTTTGTATTTCAAGCCCGCCTTGCCCGTTTCCCGTTTAATTTTTGCTGCCTCGAGGGCCTTTTCAAAGAGGGCCAGCTTCAATCCGCCTTCCTCCCTCATTTTGGCCCAGACCCCGTTATAGACCTTGTTGAAAATGCGCGGCACGGTAATCATGAAGGAGGGCTGCACCTTGGGAAGATCGTCGATCAGCGTTTCTACCGACCCCATGATGCCGATGGAGCCTCCCCGCAGCATGAAGGCGTGCAGGTCGGCGGTCATTCCAAAAGTATGCGCCCACGGCAGCATCGATATGCAGCGGCTCTTCTCGCTAAGATTTGGAAACCAGGCCAGACCTGCCTTGACATTTTCGGCCAGATTTCCATGAGAAAGAAGCACCCCCTTGGGCTCTCCGGTTGTTCCGGATGTGTATATCAATACCGCAAGCTCGGTTGGTTTCGGACGAAGCGAGGCAACCGGTCTGGCCGCCCCTTTTTTCTCCAGTGCCTCCAGTGAGTTTTCGCCGGAACCCTCAAGCAGGAAAATTTTTTCCAGAGTGGGAATTTCTGACGGAAAATCCTTGATTTTCGCCATAACTTCCGGTTTCGATACAAGCAGAACCTTTATCCCGGCATCCTTGACAATATACTTCCACATCGAAACCAGCTCTTTTTCGTACATCGGCACATAGGCGGCGCCCATTCCCTGGACGGCGATCTCGCCGATCAGCCATTCCCTCCGGTTATTGGCAATAATCCCGATTTTGTCCCCCCGCTTGACGCCGATCGCCGCTAATCCCGCCCGCAAATTATCCACTCTTGTTGCAATTTGACTATATGTTGCCCATTGATAAACTCCCGCTGCGTTTTTCTCGCCGATCAGCGGGTTGTTGGCAAACTTGGCGGCGCTGTTTTCAAAAATCTCCACCAAATTGTCCGGGGCTTCGAATGTGCTGTCATACTTGCCATATTCAAAAATTGCCATAACCTTCTTCTCCTTTTCGCTTGGTAGAGTTTTACTGTTAGATATTTAAACTTGTTTTCATAATTTGCATGATTTCGAGCTGACGCAAATTCCTTCCTTGGCTGAGGGAGTATATGAGGGCTGTTTTTGTCTGTCAAGGCATATCTAAGGCTCCTACAAAGGCTCCTACAAAGGTCTTGACAGCCGGTATTTATCAGCGTAGAAAAAACATAACCATTCATTGTGGCTGCACAAATAGGAACAACCATCAGCCCCGCACGCCGGAACCGGACGAAACAGTTCACTTAACTCACAAATCAAAGAAAGGAGAATCATCATGACAGCTTGTATTTTGCGCATCAACATGACCGATCTGACCTATCGCGTCGAAGACGTCCCGGAAGCCTACAAGAATCTGGGTGGGCGCGGACTGACTTCGTCCATTGTCGCCGACGAGGTTCCGCCGCTGTGCCATCCCCTCGGCCCCAACAACAAGCTCGTCTTTGCGCCGGGCATGGTGACGGGCACGGTTGCGCCCACGTCGGCTCGCGTCTCGGCCGGGGCAAAGTCGCCCCTGACCGGCGGCATCAAGGAGTCCAATGCCGGCACCTCGTGGGCGCGCGACCTGGCGAAGCTGCAGGTCAAGGCTATTGTGGTCGAGGGCCAGCCCAAGGGAAAAGACAAGTTCTGGGGCGTCCATCTTGCCTGGGACGCAACGGCGGGCAAGCCTGAAGTTGAGTTCTTCGACGCGGCTGAATATGCAGGCAAGAATCTGTACGAGGTATTCCCGAAGGTTTACGAACGGTTCGGGAACAAGGTTGTCATCGCCGGATGCGGCGTGGCGGGTGAATATGGCTACGCTAACTCGGGCATAGCTTATAACGATGAATTCCGCCGTCCCAGCCGTTATTCCGGGCGCGGCGGTTTGGGCGCTGTCATGGCCGGCAAGGGACTCAAACTGATCGTCATCAACAACGACGGAGCTCCCGGCGTGTCCATTGCCGACAAGTCCCTGTTTGATCAGGGACGGAAGAAGCTGGTGAATGCCCTTTTGACCCACGACATCACCAAGCCCAAAGGCACCCTGAACACTTACGGCACGGCGGCTTTGATCAATGTTCTCAACGAGGCCGGCGGTCTGCCCACTCGCAATTTTTCCAGCGGCCGCTTTGAAGGCGCCGGCAGCATCGCGGGCGAGGCCATCTTTGATGGGGTCAAGGAACGTACCGGCAAGGAAACGTACAACCATGGCTGCAGCCCCGGCTGCGTGATCCAGTGCTCGAACACCTGGTACAAACCCGATGGCACGGAGCACACCTCCTGCGTCGAGTACGAGTCGGCCTGGGCGTTGGGCGCCGACTGCGGCATCGACAATCTGGACGATGTGGCGGAGATGGTTCATCTGTGCAATGCCTATGGTCTGGACACGATCGAAACCGGCACTGCCATCGCTGTTGCGATGGAGGGCGGCGTGCTCAAGTTTGGCGACGGCAAGGGGGCGATCAACTTGGTAGAGGAGATGGGCAAAGCGACCCCGATGGGCCGGATCCTGGGCGGCGGTACGGAGCTTGCCGGCAAGGCGTTGGGCGTGATCCATGTGCCCACGGTCAAGGGTCAGAGCATGCCTGCCTATGAGCCGCGCGCCGTCAAGGGCATGGGCGTAACCTACGCCACCACCACCATGGGCGCCGACCACACCGCCGGCTATACCGTCGCGCCCGAAATTCTGGGCGTCATGGGCAAGCAGGACCCGCTCAGCCCGGAGGGCAAAGCCGCGTTGAGTCGCGCGTTTCAGGCGACCACGGCCTTCATTGATTCCAGCGGCCACTGTTTATTCATCGCCTTCGCCATTCTCGACATTGCCAGTGGCTATGAAGGCATGGTCGAAGAGACCAACGGCGTTTTGGGCACCAACTGGAGCGCGGACGACATCCTTGCCCTGGGCGTTTCCATCTTGAAGAAGGAGCGCGCGTTTAACGAGGCAGCCGGCATCGGCAAGGCCGCCGACCGTGTCCCCGAGTTCATGACAATGGAGCCGTTGCCGCCGCACAATCAGGTCTTTGATGTGCCGGCCAGCGCCCTGGATTCGGTCTTTGCAGAGCTGTAGCAGATTGCAGCATAAGTACGGGCGGGTCAACAACTGCCCTGCCCGTTTGCTTCCGAGGCAAGATGCCCAGAATTATAACCGATAGCAACTGCCGGTTGGCTCTGCCCGAAGATTTTATCAAACGCCGCCGCCTTGCCGCCCACCGGGAATACTGGCTGGACGAGCGCGATTGTCAGATGCTCATGAGGCGAATATGCGCGTTCAAGCGAAACTTTTTGCCACCTTGCGCCATTACGCTCCCGGCGCGCCGGGACGTCCCTTTGAAGTTGACTTGGCCGAGGGAGCTACCGTAGCGGATTTGCTCCGTCAGTTGGACGTGCCTGCTGAAGAAGTGAAGATGGTTTACGTCAATGCCCGTGCCCGGCCTGTGGATTGGCCGCTGGAAGCCGGCAGTGAAGTCGGGATATTTCCGCTGATTGGAGGGGGATAGCGTGGAGGTTGCAATAGATGCCTGGCTCTATGGCGCTTTGGCGCTTTACGGCGGAGAGTCGGGCAAGGGGAGGAGCTACGCCAACCTGCAGGTGCGCCTGCCTTCGGGAAGCACGGTTAATGATTTAATGGCCCGCCTGAAAATGCCGACCGCGGAGCGGGGGATTACGTTCATCAACGGCAAGTTGAGCGCCATGCCCGGTCTGCAGCCGGATTTGAACCACGTTTTGGGCGACGGCGACCGTGTGGCCTTTTTTGATCCCCGGAGCATGTGGCCGTTCCAATACCGGAACGGCGTGCCCATGGTCGGCGAGATGGCCGACGCAATGCAGGCAAGCCAGGACCATGGCCTACATCACACTTATAAAGCCTGAAACCCTATAAATGCCCGTTTGAGACGCAACTCGTCTTGCCAATGACTGACTCGGGCGCGCGCGTTTATCTTCGGCTTCCTGCTTACATGAAAATATTGGTCGAGCTGTGCGCAATCATTAGAAACACGCGTGGGAATATGCCGAGATAGAAAACCGCCGCAACGCTGATGGCGATGGCAACCGTGGAGCCGATGGAAAAATCGGGGATGCCGATCTCCGCTTCCGGTTCCTTGAAGTACATGTACATGATGACCCGCAGGTAGTAATAGACGGCCACCACGCTGTTGAGCACCCCGATTACCGCAAGCCAGTAATAACCGGAACGGATCGCGTCGGTCAGGACATAGAACTTGCCCATGAAGCCGGCCAGCGGGGGAATGCCTGCCAGGGAGAGGAGAAAGACAGCCATTGCCGCTGCAATCACCGGATGTCTGCCGGCGAGACCGGCGTAGGATTCGATGCCGGTGTTCGGAAAGCCCTTGCGTCCCAGGATCATTACAATCGCAAAGGCGCCGATCGTCATGAAGCTATAGACAAGCAGATAATACAGAACAGTGGAGGAAAGGGAGCGGTCGCCTACGGTCATGGCGATCAGGATGTATCCGGCGTGGGCGATGCTCGAATAGGCGAGCATTCTTTTGACGTCGTTTTGGCGCAGTGCGGTCAGGTTTCCCAAAGTCATCGTGGCGACGGCGAGAATCCATAACATGAATGTCCAGCCGGGCAGAAAGGGATGAAAAGCCGTGTACAGCACCCTCAAAAACGCGCCGAACGCGGCGGCCTTGACGCCGGTTGCCATATAGGCGGTGATCGAGGTCGGCGCCCCCTCATAGACGTCAGGCGTCCACATGTGAAAAGGCACGGAGGCTGTTTTGAAGCCGAAACCGACAATCAAAAGGGCCAGACCCGCCATGAAGGTGGGCGTCGCCATAAAGTTGCCGCTGTTCAAATATCCGGCGATTTCCCGGATATCGAGCATGCCGGTAGTCCCGTAAATCAGGGCCATGCCGTACAGAAGAAAGGCGGTGGCAAAGGCGCCGAGCAGGAAATATTTGAGGGAGGCTTCCACGGATTTGGCGTTCCCGCCCATCAGACCGCAGAGGATATAGATGGAGATTGACATCAACTCCAACCCGATAAAGATGGTGATAAAGTTGTTCGATGACACCATGATCATCATTCCGAGCGTTCCGAAGAGAAGCAGGGTGTAATATTCCCCCCGGGCCATATCCTCCCGGTCAACATAGCGATAGGAAAGCAGGGTGACGAGGATCAGGATCGCAAGAACGACTCCCCGGAAAAATACCCCGAAATTGTCGATCGTGTAAAGATGATTGAAGATGTCCAGATTGCCGTTCCATAACTGAAATGTGTAATAAAGCGCGATGATGGCCCCGATAAGCGGCATGGCCTCCACCAGAAACCAGGTGCCGTTCTTCTTGCGCAACAGGGTCAAAAGGAGCGTGGCGATCGCGAAGACGGTGATGACGATCTCCGGGATGAGCCATCCAAAGTCCATTTCAGGTATCTGTACAACCATAATTTCCTACCTTTTCGTATTAGTCGAAAAAACTTTATGAAATCCGTTCATTTTACTGAGCCTTTACCGATATGGCGGGAGCAGCGGCTTTGGCATGAATATACTGAAGATAATTAGTCGCCGAGACGTCCATCTTCTTGAAAAACGGCTGGGAGTAAATGCCCATGAAGAAGATGAAAAAAATTATCAGCACGAGAATGGTTATTTCGCGCTTGTTGACATCCTTTAATTTCCGATTTTCCTCTTTCTTTATCTCCCCGTACATGACGCGCTGAAACATCCAGAGCATATATACGGCGCTAAGAACGACCCCGGTAGTTGCGATAACGCCGAAGCTCACGTTGCTGCGAAAGGTCCCCAGCAAGATGAGAAACTCGCCGACAAAGCCGTTTGTGCCCGGCAGGGCGATCGAGGACAGGGTGATGATCAGGAAGGATACGGCAAAGATCGGCATGGTTTTGGCAAGTCCGCCGAACTCGGCGATCATCCGCGTATGTCTTCTTTCATAGATCATGCCTACCGCGAGGAAGAGGCCGCCGGTGCTGATCCCGTGGTTCAGCATCTGGTACATGCCGCCCTCCAGACCCTGCATGTTGAAGGCAAAGAGGCCAAGCATCACGTAGCCGAGATGGCTGACCGAGGAATAGGCGATGAGCCTCTTCAAGTCGCTCTGCATGATGCACATGATCGCCCCATAAACGATCCCGATGAGGGCAAGTGTGGAGAGGATCGGCGCCGCGGCAAAGGCTGCCTGCGGGAACAGCGGAATGGCGAATCTCAGAAATCCGTAAGTTCCCATCTTCAGCATGACCCCGGCCAGGATCACGCTGCCGGCAGTCGGCGCCTCGGTATGGGCGTCCGGCAGCCAGGTGTGAAACGGGAACATCGGCACCTTGATCGCAAAGGAAAGGGCGAAGGCGGCAAAAAGCCAGTACTGTTTGGCAAGCGGAATATTTGCCTTGTAGAGTTCAAACAGGTTGAAGGTGTAGGAACCGGACTCGGCGCCGTAATGGAAATAGAGAGCCATGATCGCCAGCAGCATCAGCACGCTGCCCGCCATCGTGTAGAGGAAAAACTTTACCGCCGCGTAGATCCGGCGAGGCCCGCCCCAGACGCCGATCAGCAGATACATCGGCACCAGCATCAGTTCCCAGAATATGTAGAAAAGTACGAGATCAAGCGCGCAGAGCGCCCCGACCAGCGCCGTTTCCAAAATCAAAAAAGCGAAGTAGTACTCCTTTACCTTGTCTTTGATGGCATCCCAGGATGACAGTACGCAAATCACCGTCAGGAACGTGGTGAGCATCACCAGCAGCATGCTGAACCCATCGATTCCCAGGTTATAGCTGATGCCCAGCTCCGGAAACCACGAGACGTTTTCCGTGAACTGCATCCCGGCGGTCGTTTCGTCAAAACTGAAAAAGAGCGGCAGAGAAAGCGCAAATTCGATGATCGTCCAGACAAGCGTCAATCCCTTGGCAAGCGCGGGGTTGTTTCGCGGCAGCAGCATTACGACGATGGCCCCGGCCAGTGGGAGAAAAATGAGTACGCTCAAAAGGGGATATGTCATGTTCATTCACCAATCCAGTGTAATAAAATAAAAAAACATCTGTTCAATGTTGACCAAACGCCTTAAAAAAGTGGCGCAAAGACGATATAGCCGACGACGATAATCGCCCCGAGAATCATGCCGAACGCATACTGCTGCACGACGCCGGATTCAAACTTACGCAAATGACCGCCAGCCCATTGCAGGAAACTGCCCGTACCGTTGACGATTCCTTCGATGATCCCGATATCCACGACCTTCAGGAGGAACGCCCCCGCTTTCAGGATCCCGCGGACAAACACAAAATCGTAGAGTTCATCAACGTAGTATTTGTTATTGACAACCTTGAAGAGGCCCGGAAACGCCGCCGTGAACTTTTCGGGGAGTTTCGTATTGCTGACATAGAGCCAATAGGCGATGAGGATGCCGATCAGCGCGGTTACAACCGAGGCGACCATGAGGGTAATTTCCAGAGAGGCTTCGCCTGCCGCCTCCGCTCCGGAAGCCCAGGCGCTGCTAATGAGACTGAAGCTGGCGGCTGCCGCTCCCGAATGGGCTGTACCTCCGCCCAAGACCGGGGCAAGGAACTGGTCGAAAAGATTGGTTCCACCCAGGACATGGGGTATCCCGACATAACCGCCGGCAATGGCCAAAAAGGCCAGGATCATCAGCGGAACCGTCATCACCTTGGGCGATTCATGAATGTGGTGCTTGATCTCCTCCGGGACGTGGCTTTCGCCGTAGAAAACCCTGAAGAGAAGGCGGAACATGTAAAATGCCGTCATTCCGGCTGTAAGCGCGGCCAGAAACCAGATCAGGATGTGGCCGTGCGGGGAGCTGAAGGCCTTCCAGAGGATTTCATCCTTGCTGAAAAAGCCGGAAAAGCCCGGGATCCCGGCGATCGCCAGGCAGGCGATAAAGAATGTCCAGAAGGTGACAGGAATCTTTTTTCTCAGTCCGCCCATCTTGCGCATGTCCAGCTCGCCGCTCATCGCGTGCATGATGCTGCCGGCTCCGAGGAAGAGCAGACCTTTGAAGAAGGCGTGGGTCATCAGGTGGAAGATGCCGGCGGAATAAGCGCCGACGCCGACTGCGACAAACATGTAGCCGAGCTGACTGATCGTCGAGTAGGCAAGCACCTTCTTGATGTCGTACTGGGCAAAGCCGATCGTTGCCGCGAAAAACGCAGTCAAAACGCCGATTATTGCGACGATCATCATCGTGTCGGGGGCCATGCTGTAGAGAAAATTGAGACGGGCGATCATATAGACCCCGGCGGTCACCATCGTTGCCGCATGGATGAGGGAGCTCACCGGCGTAGGGCCTTCCATTGCGTCCGGGAGCCAGACATAAAGGGGAAGCTGCGCGGACTTGCCCACGGCGCCGACAAAAAACAGGAAGGTTATTATACTGACCAAGCTCCCGTTGAGGAGGTGGGCGTTAGTCTTTATTTCTCCGAAATTAAGCGTCCAGACGCCTTGGGCGCCGAGGCTCAAAAAAAGCAGGAAGATCCCCAAAAGAAAGCCGAAGTCGCCGATCCTGTTGACAATAAATGCCTTTTTGCCGGCATCCGACGCGGAGTCCTTCTCATACCAGAAGCCGATCAGCAGATATGAGGAGAGCCCGACCCCCTCCCAGCCGACAAACATCATCAGCAGGTTGTTGCCGGTAACCAGCACGAGCATCATGAAGACAAACAGGTTGAGTTCGACGAAGAACCGCTTGATGCCGGGATCGTGCGCCATGTAGCCTATCGAATAAACGTGGATAAGAAAGCCGACGCCGGTGACGGTCAGGGACATGACCAGGGAAAGCGCGTCAATTTTGAATCCCAGCGGGATGTAAAGCTCACCGGAGGATATCCAGTTGTAGATATTGATTTCGAAGATCCTCGCTGCCGCGGGCATCTGCAGAAATTCGATAAAGATGGCGACGGCGGTGAGAAAGGAGAGAAACACCGCCAGGCAGGCGATCCAGGAAACTGCGCCCTTGGACATTCTGGCGCCGAAAAAACCATTGAAAATGAATCCGATTGCCGGGAAAAGTGGTATCAGCCAGATGTAGTCAGCCATTTATCTTTCCTTCTTTAAAAAGCGTTGTTAAAAAATTTTACTCCCGCAGTCCTTCTCATTCCAGCCGGCAATGCCCGTTCAGCCCTTCAGGAGGCTTGCCTCATCAGCATTGACGGCGCCCTTGATCCGGAAGAGCATTACAAAAATGGCCAGACCAACCGCTGCCTCGACGGCAGCTACCGTCATCACGAAAAAAACAAACACCGAGCCGTCCATTGAGGAAAAGGCATTGCCGGAGGAGATGAAAACCAGGTTGACGGCGTTGAGCATCAGCTCTATCGACATGAAAATGACGATCGCGTTTTTGCGGGTAATGGCGCCGATTGCCCCGATTACAAAGACGATGGCGCTTAAGATGTAACAGTAACTTGCTGGAATTTCCTGCAACATGTCTAACTCCTGTCGGTATGTTTGATTATGAACGGCGCCCCCAAGTCATCCCGTGCCTCATTTGCTTTTCCGGGAAAGAACAACGGCCCCGATAATCCCTACCAGTAGAAGAATCGAGGCGATCTCGAACGGGAAAAGGTACTGACCGTAAAGCAGGGTTCCGACTGTTTTTGCGTTTCCCAGGCTGGTCACCGCCTCTGCCGGGTAAGAGCCGATTTTCGCTGTGGTCTGATAAAAAAGGGCGCCGAAGATCAGTTCGAGCAGAAGAATTATCACCGCCAATGACCAGGCTGCCTTTTTCGTGAAGTTCATGGATATTTTTTTCTGTTCGCTCTGCGCGCCGTTATCGAGGCTGACCATCATGATGACAAAGAGGATCAGCATCATGATCGCGCCGGCATAAACCATAACCTGCGCCACCGCGATGAACTGGGCATTCAGAAGCAGGTAAATGACGGCCATCGCGAAGAAGGTCAGGATCATCCACAGGGCGCTGTGGATGGGATTTTTTCTTGTCGTCATCAGTAGGGACGAGACGATAACCACAAGCGCCGCAACGAAAAAAACAATCAATTTGAAACTTATTGCACCCATCATCCTATCCTTTTTGCGGAAAGCAGGCTCTCTTTCGTCAGTTTAAAATCAGCCCGTGAATAGTGTATGAATTCGTAATCCCCGCCCAGTCTGATCGCGTTTACCGGACACGCCTCCTGGCAGAATCCGCAAAAGACGCACCGCAGGGCGTCAATATCATAGCTCCCCGGGTAGCGCGTGCCATCCTCCCGCTCCCTGATTTCCAGCTTGATGCAGTGAGAAGGGCAGACGGCGACGCACAGGCCGCAGGCGACGCACGCCGTTTCTCCCTGATCGTTCTTTTCGAAATAGTGCATGCCCCGCCAGCGCGGCGAGACAGCCCTTTTCTCTTCCGGGTAGCGGATCGTCACCGACTTCGAGAAAAAGACCTTTAACGTTAACTTGAGACCTTTCAGCAACGGAATTATCATAAAAATTGCCTCATCTATCTAAGCGCTACAATTAAAGCGGTGACGACGACATTGGCGAGCGCCGCCGGGAAAAGGAACTTCCAGCCCAGCTTCATGATATGGTCATACCTCATCCGCGGGAAGGTGCCCCTGATCCAGATGAAGATAAACACCATCGCAAATGTTTTTCCGATGAACCACACCGGGCCCGGCAGAAATGGGCCGAGCCAGCCGCCAAAGAAGAGGGTAATCGTCAGGGCGGAAACCGTGACAATATGCGCGTACTCGGCGATCATGAACATGGCGAACTTCATGGAGCTGTACTCGATGTTGAAGCCGCAGGCAAGCTCGCTTTCCGATTCCGGCATGTCGAACGGCGTACGGTTGATCTCGGCCAGCGCCGCGACAACGTACAGCAGAAACGCGAACGGCTGGTAGAGAATGAACCAGCCATCCCTCTGCGCTTCGACAATCTGCGTCAGCCTGAGCGAACCGGCAAGGATGATCGTGCCGATGAGGATTAGCCCCAGGGCTACCTCGTAGCTGATCATCTGCGCCGCAGCCCGGAGCGAGCCCAATACGGCGTACTTGTTGCTCGAAGCCCAGCCGCCGAGGACAATGCCGTACTCTCCCAGGGTGCCCAGCGCGAAGATGTAGAGAAGGCCGATGTCAATGTCGGCAATGACCAGTTTAACTTCGCGGCCCCAGATGGTTACGCTGTCGCCGAAAGGGATGACGGCGAACATCGAAAGGGCTGTGACGAACGTAATCATCGGGGCGAGCACATAAACCGTCTTGTCGGCGTTTGTGGGAATAATGTCCTCTTTGACAAAGGATTTTATCCCGTCCGCGATCGGCTGCAGCAGGCCCCAGGGGCCTACCCGGTTGGGGCCGACCCTGACCTGAAGGTAACCGAGGAACTTGCGTTCGACCAAGGTCAGGTAGGCGACGCACAGCATGAGGATGGTCACGACCACCACGATTTTTATCAGAGATTCGAGGGTGTAGTAGTAAGGTTCCATTTTCAGCCCTTGGAAAAGAGTTGCGTCCGCCGCCCAGGAACAACGAGCCTGTTGTCTTGCCTGGCGAGGGAGCTTTTTTTATGTTCAGAAACTTCTTTTTTCTTCACAATCAAGCCTTTTTTACGGTAACATCGTTTACCTTGGCCGGTCGCGCAAAGAGGGAAATCATTTCAACATGTTTACTGAAAAGAATGCACTCCAGCGAACCCTTCCGGATGCCCTTTTTGACGACAACCGGGCTGGTCGCTGCCCCGGCGTCGCCCGCGAGCGCGACGACATCTCCGGTCGAAACATTCAGTTCCGCTGCATCCTCGGGGGAGATCCGCAACAGATCGGTCTGAGTTTGCCCAACGCCTTCTCCATAAACCGTCACGTCGGCAAGCTGGTGATTCATGAACAGATCGCGGAGGATCAGCTTGTACCTGCCGGTTTCTTTATGAGCAGGCTGGTTGGCCTCTCCACTGCCAAATTTGGCAAAGGCCGGTTTGTCGGTTTTTACAGCCAGCGTTTCAACCCCGTCCCCACCTTTTGCAAACAGACCGGTTTGGCGAATTTCCGCGGTAACGCTTGGGGAATTCTCATAACTCTTCCCGCCCAGCAGCCCCAGCAGGCTGCTTAAGAAGTCAAACCCGGCGGAGGGCCCGCTGCAAGCCTTATGCACAGTGCTTACGGCGCCGTTTCCCGAGATGAAGGAGCCATCCTTTTCGGCAAAGCCGGCGGAAGGGATGACGATGCTGGCGCCCTCCATAACCCTGGTCGGCAATATATCGCAAACGGCTACAAACTCTTGCCGGGCGAGGGATTTTTTCACCATTTTGCCGTTCAGATACTGGAAGGGGTCGTCTTCATAGAGAAAGATTCCGGAGATGCCGGAATCGTCCAGGAGACTGTCCGGGGCGGCCATTTCCTTCAGCAGCGAAACGGCGCCGAGGGCGTTTGCCTGAAGGGCTGTCGCCATGACGAGTCCCCGTTCCGGGAGGCCCTTCAGCAGGCAGAAATTCAAAAGCGCAGTCAGACTCGCCTCATTGTCGGTGATCCCGGAGGCGAAAATTACACAGACGCTGTCGGCATCGGCAATAAGCTGATACGCCTTATCGAGCAGGCCGGCGTCGACGCCGGCCGGGGTCTGCAATGCTTCTGCCGAAATCCCGGAAAGCGACTGTTTTAATTCTGCAAAACCGGCAAATGCTTCGGCAGCTTTATCGTGTTTGCCGTCCTTGAGGAGCCGGGCGGAAAGTGCGTTGAAAACCCCGGCGTCACTCCCCGGAAGCGGTTGCAGATGGGCGCTGGCAATGCGGGCGAGCGAATTGTCAAGGGGGTCGATGCTCACAATCCGGGCGCCGGTCAATTTTACCGCCTCTCTGACCTTGTTGGCGAGCAGATGGTTGTTGATCAGCAAATCGGCGCCGGCAACGACGATTGTTTTGCAGCTCTTGATCTTTTCGTAATCATAAACCGGGCTTATCCCCATGCGCGCAAAGGCGGAGGCGATTTTCCCGGTATGATAAACCGCAGCCGAAGCGATCCGGGAATTTTTGAGCGTAGAGGCGATTTGGGAGATGAGAAACAGCTCTTCGTTGGTGGCCCGGGGAGAAACGATAAACCCGACGCCCTTGCCTTCCGCAGAGAGTTTCTTCATGTTTTCCGCTGTATAGCTCAACGCCTCTTCTTTGGTGAGCGTCTTTTTCTGATTGCCCTGCGAGGGTTCCCGGAGCCGCTGGTCGCTGTTGACGAAATCATAACCAAAACGCCCTCTTACGCAAAGCGAATCGTGATTGGGCGGGAGGTTTTTCTCGGTTACGACCTTGGTTATGATCTTTCCGTCCAGGACGTTCAATGTCAACTGACAGCCAAAGCCGCAGTGGGGACAGGTTGTCTCAACCCGCTGGCTTTGCCATGTTCTTGCTTTAACGGGGCTCAGTTTTTCGGTCAGGGCGCCGACCGGACAGACCGAGAGGCACTCCCCGCAGGAGATGCAGTCGCCCGCGTTGCTGGCCGCGATCCTCGCTTCAAAGCCGTTCCCGACGATATCGATTGCCGCCCGTCCCGATACCTCCCGGCAGGCGTTGAAGCAGCGGCCGCACAGGACGCACCGCGCCTCCCAGTAGCGGATAAGCGGCGTCGCGTATTCTTCCCGGTGCTCCTTGCGAACGGCTTCGTACTCGGCTTTTTCGATTTTATGTTCATAGGAGATGTTCTGAAGCTGACATTCCCCGCCCTTGTCGCACTGGGGGCAGTCGAGCGGGTGCGAGGTGAGGATCAGTTGCAAAAACTGCCGCCTCATTCGGAGAAGCTTATCGGATTGGGTCGTAACCTTGATGCCGGCAAGCGCGGGGGTTGTACAGGCGGTCATCGGCTTGTCGCAGCCGTCCACCTCGACGAGGCAAAGGCGGCAGGAGCCGATGGGAGAGAGCTTTTCATGAAAACAGAAGGTAGGTATGTAGATGCCGCTTGCGCGAGCCGCCTCGAGGATCGTCTTCCCCTCCTCGGTAAAAACTTCTTTTCCATCTATAATCAAGCTAATCATGTCTTTTCCTTACCGTTTATCCCAGGGCGATCATGCCTATTCTGTAGCAGCGCAGACAACGGGCGGCCTCTTTTATGGCTACATCCGTTGTGTAACCATCCTCCACTTCGGCGAAGTTCCACTTTCTTTCCAGAGGGTCAAGCATCGGCAGGTGAGACTTGTGCAACCCGCCGATTATACCGATATGTTCCTTTTCATTGTAAACGCCTAACGTGGCAAAGAGGTTGCGGAAATTTTCGTTCGCAGAGGGCGCCGCCTTCTCCCCTTTTAGATAGAGGTCGATCTTTTCCGCGGCCCGCTTGCCGTTGCCGGTTGCCCTGACCAAAACGTCCGGGCCAGTGACGCAGTCGCCGGCGGAAAAAACGCCTGGCTGCGACGTCTCAAAGATTTCGGGATCAACAACTACGGTGTTGCGCTTTGTGGCCTTTATGCCATCGGCTTCGTTCAGGAATGACAAATCAAGCTGCTGCCCGATTGCCGGAATGACGATGTCTGCATCAATAACAAACTCGGAACCCTTTACCGGAACAGGCCTGCGCCGGCCGCTCTGGTCAGGCTCGCCCAGTTCCATCCGAATAAGCTCAACCCCGACAACCTTTCCTTCTTGGGCAATGATTTTTGTGGGGTTGCAGAGGTAGTGGAATTTTACCTCTTCATCCTCGGCATCCTTGATTTCCACGGGATCAGCCGGCATTTCCGCCTTGGAACGGCGGTAAACCAGGTTTACATCCGGCTTTCCGATGCGGAAGGAGGAGCGCACGCAGTCGATTGCCACATTGCCGCCGCCGACAACGACCACTTTCTTGCCTGCCGGATAGGGATCGCGACCGAGATTGATGTCCAGCAGGTACTTTATACCCGGGATATAACCGTCGTAATTCTGATCCTCGCCTTCCACCCCCATCGGCATGCTGCCCTGGGCGCCGACGCCGATGAAGACGGCATCGTAATCCTCGCGAAGCTTGGCGAAGGAGATATCCTTGCCGACCTGAACATTATAGCGGATTTCCACCCCCGACTCCTGCACCAGTTCCACCTCGCGATGAAGGATATCCCTCGGCAGGCGGTAATCGGGGATTCCCATTGCCGCCATTCCGCCCGGCTCGGGGTGCCGCTCAAAGATCGTTGCCTGATGCCCCATCTGGATCAGATAGTTGGCGCAGGAGACGCCGGCGGGACCGGCCCCGATTATTGCAACCTTTTTGCCTGATTTTGCCGCGGTGGGGATTTCCTGATGGCGGTTCGTGTCTATTTCGTAATCGGCGACAAACCGCTTCAGATATTTTATTGACAGGGAGTCATCCACATTGGCCCGGCGGCAGCTTGATTCGCAGGGGCGCACGCAAACCCGTCCCAACGTCCCGGGAAGGCAGATGCTCTTGCGGATGGTGGCCAGCGACTGGGTGAAACGCTGCTCGCTGATCTCCTCAATATAAGCGGGGATATCAAGCCCGCTCGGACAGACGCTCAGGCAGGGGGCGGTGACAGAATAGCGGTAATTTGCGTCCGGCGACTTCTTCTTGCCGGCAATTGCCTCGGCAAAGGCCCGGGGAAAATACTGGAGAGCGTGCAGGATGGGAATCAGGCCGGTCTGGCCGATGGAGCACTTGGAACCATCCCGGATCGAGGGCGCCAGTTCCTTTATTTTATCGATATCCGCATGCGTGCCTTCGCCGGCGGCTATCTTTTTTAACATGTCGCTGATGATGCCGGTTCCTACCCGGCAGGGAAAGCATTTGCCGCAGGATTCGCTCTGGACGGCCCGGGCGTACCTGGCGCACATGCCGACAATGTCAACGTCAGCATCGCGAATGACGATTCCATCCCAGCCGAGGAAGGCTTTTATCGGCTCTCCCGGGCTGAATTCGTCGAGAAGCTTGGTCTTTGCAGACGCCTTAGCGTCCGCCGCGACTCCGCGGTTGTCGATCACTTCGTCCTGCCAGGAACTGAAAATTACGTCTGCCATAGTCATTGCTCTCTCAAAATACGAAGCTTTACGGTAGCGAACCCGTTATTACGCCCTACCGGTCGATCTCACCCAAAACGATGTCAATGCTGCCGATGGCGGCGACAATATCCGCTACCAGAACCCCGTCGATCATCTTCGGCAGGGCGGCGAGATTGATAAAGGAAGGCGGCCTTATCCTTACCCGGCAGGGTTTGTTGGAGCCATCGCTGACAACGTAAAAGCCCAGCTCGCCCTTCGATGATTCAATGGATGCATAAACCTCTCCGGGAGGCGGTTCAAAGCCCTCCTGCATGATCTTGAAGTGTCTGATGAGAGACGCTATATCAGTTTGCACATCCTGTTTGGCGGGGGGAACGATCTGAAGCGCGTCCACGGCGCCGACAGGGCCGGCGGGGAGTCTCTCGACGGCCTGCTTGACGATCCGCCCTGACTGACGCATCTCGATGAGCCTTACCAGATAGCGGTCATAGACGTCGCCGTTTTTCCCCAGCGGCACTTCGAAGTCGAAATCCTCGTAACTCGAATAGGGATAGGCCTTTCTGACGTCGTAGTTGACGCCGGAGGCCCGCAGCACCGGGCCGGTCACCCCGTAGTTGATGCAATCCTCTGCCGACATCGCCGCGACATTCATCGTCCGCCGCTTCCAGATCGGGTTTTTGGTCAGCAGGGTTTCGTAATCATCGATCCGTTTCGGCAATTCCTCGATGAACGCCGTCACGCGGGGAAGAAAGTCATCGGGAATGTCGTCGGCAAGCCCGCCGATGCGGATAAAACTCGGCGTTATGCGCGCGCCGGTTGCCAGTTCCAGGATCTCCAGGACGGTCTCCCGTTCCCGGAATGTATAGAAAAGTACAGTCATGGCCCCGAGGTCAAGGGCGTGAGTTCCCAGCCACAGCAGATGAGCGGCGATTCGCTGCAGCTCGGCCATCATCACCCTTAAATACTGGGCTCTTGGGGGAATCTTGATGTCAAGGAGTTTTTCTACTGCGAGGCAATAGGCGAGATTGTTGGAGATGCCGCTGGTGTAGTCCAGCCGGTCCGTGAGCGGCAGTCCCTGACGCCAGGTCATCGTTTCGAAGAGCTTCTCGATTCCCCGGTGCAGATACCCGATGTGAGGTTCCGACTTGGCGACGTTCTCCCCGTCAAGCTCCACAAGCACCCTCAGCACGCCGTGGGTTGCAGGATGCTGCGGTCCCATATTGATTGTCATGGTGCGTGATTCAGCCATCGCTTTGATGTCCTCAAAAAGTCTCTTTTTATTCGTCCAAACAGACCTGGAACGGTTGATCGAAATTGGGCCCCTTGACGTCGTAATCCTTCCGTAAAGGGTAGCCGACAAAGTCATCGGGCAATAAGATATGCTGCGGATTGGGATGATTTTTGAATGTTATTCCGAACATCTCCGCTGTTTCGCGTTCCATCCAGTTTGCCGCCTTCCAGATAGCGCTGACTGAATCAACTGCAACGTCTGCGGCTACTTTTATTTTTATCCGGAGCCTGTTATTGAACTTCATGCTGTGCAGCAGGTAGGCAATGGTGAAACGGGGACTCTGGCCGGGAAAATCAACCCCCGCCTGGTCGATGAGCATGTCATAGGCAAGCTCGGTATTTTCCCGGAGAAACGTCATGACCTCGAAGAGATTTGGCGCTTCAACAGTAACGGTTGTTTCCCCCCTGAACTCCTCGATTCCCGCGACTGCCTGCGGGAATTTTTCCTTTAACAGATTACCGGCTGAGCGACTATCCATTGTTCCCCCAAGGCAAGCTGACCAGATTTCTCTGTCCGGCTGGTTCCACAGCTATCTTTTTCTGCAGTTCGATTATTGCCTTCAGCAATCCCTCCGGGCGGGGCGGACAGCCGGGCACATAAACATCGACGGGGACAATCTGATCGACCCCCTGCACAACACTGTAGGACTGAAATATCCCGCCGCTGCAGGCGCATGCGCCGTACGCTATGACCCACTTGGGCTCCGGCATCTGTTCGTAAATCCGCCTCAGAATCGGCGCCATCTTCTTGGTTAGTGTTCCGGCGACGATCATCAGGTCCGTCTGGCGGGGGGAGGGGCGAAAAACCTCGGCGCCGAAGCGGGAGATGTCATAGGTGGCGGAACTGGCAACCATCATTTCGAGGGCGCAGCAAGCGAGCCCGAACGTAACCGGCCAGATTGAATTTTTCCTTGCCCAGTTGATAACTTCTTGCACAGTGGCGGGCGCGGCAACTTCTACTCCCATTCCAAGGCCCCTTTCTTCCATACATACAGATAACCGACGAGGAGAATGACTACAAAAAACAGCATCTCCAGAAATCCGAACAGCTTGAGACTCCCTGTAACCAAGGCCCAGGGATAAAGAAACATGATTTCGATATCGAAGATCAAAAACAGCATTGCGGTCAGATAATAACGGATATTCATCTTCATGCGGGTCGGCCCGACTGTCCGCATTCCGCATTCATATGTGTCAAGTTTTGTTTTTTGAGAGATTTTGTTTCCCAGGATGAAGGAAGCGCCGACAATGAGGCATGCGATCAGAAGTGCAAAAACGATAATTATCAGAATTGGAATATAATCGGCCATGCTTTAGAACCCCTTTTGTAAAAGTTCAGCGCAGGAAATATCGAACTGGCGCCGGACGGGTTTTCATCGCATATCTCAGGTCGCGGATGACAGAAAGGCGATTGCTTGAGACCATCGCTTTTTCCCAATCATCAGGAGCGGCTGCTCCCACCTGAAAGCGGTGCCTTGCTACACCGAAGGTTATCGTCTTGTCAAGCAAAAATTTCATCAGTTTTTCAGCTTGACAAAAAAATGTTTTGAACGCATGAAAAACCCGTGCGTTATAGGCAATCACGTTTTTGAGGGGAACAGAAAAGATGCGGAGCTGCTGTTTTTGGGGGAGAACCATTATTTATATCGTGTTTGTCGCATTGACGAGCGGTATTGCTGACGCGGCTGACGCCGGATTCATGACGCTTTCCGAAAGCGTTGAAATCGCCATAAAGCAAAGCCTGCGAGTCAACTCGGCCAAGGAAGGGGTGTTCGGGGCCGAGGCTGTGCAGAGGGAGGCTTTTACCGGGTTTCTTCCGAAGTTCAGCACTTCTTACAGCTATACAAGGTTAAACGAAGAGCCAAGTTTTCTTTTCCCGGACCTTTCCTTCACCCTGCCCGGCGCGCCGCCTGCCCAGAGACTTGCCACCGGCACGAAAAACAATTACAACTGGAACGTTGAGGTCAGGCAACCTCTTTACGCGGGGGGAGGGATTGCTGCCGGTTACGAGGCCAGTCAGGTCGGCGCTGAAATAGCCCGCCTGAACGAGCAGCAGACGATTCTGGATGTCGTTTACGAGGTAAGGATCGCCTACTTCAACATCCTGAAGGCTCAGCGGGCGGTGGAGGTTGCGGTCCAGGCGCTTAAAAGGTTGACCGCCCATCGTGACGCCGCCAGCGCTTTTTACGAGACCGGAATTATTCCCCGCAACGATCTGCTGCGGGCGGAGGTTGAACTGGCGGCGGGCAGACAATCCCTGCTGCGGGCAGAAAACGGCGTGGAGTTGGCGAAAGCAAGATTCAACACCTTGCTCAGGAGGAAGATCAACTCCCCGGCAACTATCGAGGACAGCTTGACAAAAGCCGTTGCCGTTGAACCCCTTGATGCCTGCATAGCCGCCGCCTTGGCGCGCCGTCCGGAGATACAAGCTTATCAACTCAGGTGGAATCAGGCGAAAATTCTGGTAAAACAGGCCAAAAGCGAATACTACCCGAATCTATCTCTTTCGGGAAATTACGCACGGTACGGGGACACGCCGGGGGTGGCAGGGAGCGACTACCGCGATCAGGAAAACTGGTACGTCATGGCGGTTGCGAACTGGACTTTCTGGGAGTGGGGAAAAACCAAAGACCGCGTTGACGCCGGGAAAAGTCGTGAAAATCAGGCCGCTGATCTGCTTGCCGGTCTGCGGGAGCAGATAGCCCTGGAGGTAAAAAGCAGTTATCTTTTATTCGGCGAGGCGCAAAAACAGTTGCCGGTGGCAAAAAAAGCGATCGAGCAGGCGGAAGAAAACTTTCGGATCAACACGGAAAGGTACAGCGAGCAGGTAGGAACCGCCACGGATGTGATAGACGCCCAGACCATTCTGACTGCGGCCCTGTCCGATTATCAGAACTATCTCGGCGATCTTAACATGGCGAAGGCGCGGTTGGATCGGGCAATGGGCGCCGCCGTCAGAACTGGTCGGTAGCGGAAAAAATTGCAGGAAAAGGGCAAAGGGGGAAAAATGACCGGAGAACAGAGGAGCGGCGGCTGGTCAGAGAAGGACCGGGGGGCAATTGCCTCTGCGGGGCTTACCATTGAAGCGGTCGAAAGGCAGCTCGCAATCTTTCGCGAAGGGGTCTCCCCGGTGCGTTTGCTCAGGCCCTGCACCATAGGAGACGGGATCGCTGTCCTTGCCGATGAAGGGCGTCCCCGGCTAATGGAGGTCTGCGAAGCGGCGCGGGAAGATGGCCGCCTGTTGAAGTTTGTGCCTGCCTCCGGGGCGGCAAGCCGGATGTTTCATGAGTGGCACGCAGCATTGGCGAAGGGGGGGTTTGGGGAGCGAGAGGAAGAGGAAAACTTTCGTCTCTCCCTCAACAGTTACGCGTTTTCTTCGGATCTGGAAAAAGTTCTTGCCGATATAGGCATGTCCCTTGCGCAAATGATTACAAGCTGCCGGTATGCGGAGTTACTTGACTGCATCCTGACTGACAAGGGGTTGAATTTGGGGAGCCTTCCCAAGGCCCTCCTCAAATTTCACCATTACCCCGATTGCACAAGAACCGCCATCGAGGAACACTTAGTCGAGGCGGCTCTGTATGTGCGGGATGAGAACAGGATCGCCCGCATCCATTTCACCGTCTCCGGCGACCACGAAAAGATGGTGCGGGAAAGACTTCTGCAGGTCATCCGGGATTACGAGGTCCGCTTTGACACGGTGTTTGATTTTGATATCTCCATACAGAATCCTGCCACCAACACGCTTGCCGTCGATCTTGCCGGGCGCCCTTTTCGTGATGAAAAAGGGGAGCTTCTCTTCAGGCCGTCGGGGCACGGGGCGCTGTTGATGAATCTCGACAGCCTGGATGCGGATATCGTCTTCATAAAAAATATCGATAATGTCGTAGTTGACCGTTATAAGGAAGAGACGGTTCTCTGGAAAAAATTGCTGGCCGGTTACTTGCTTACTGTGCAGGCGGAGTTGTTCCACAATTTGCTGGTTCTCGAAAATCCCAATCCTGCCGGGAAAGAAATTCCCGGGATCGCAGAATTCTGCCGGGAAAAGTTGAATATCCCCCTGCCGTCTGTTTTCGGGAGTCTGACGGAGGGCGAAAAACGCCATTTCCTGTTCGATAAATTAAACCGGCCGCTGCGTGTCTGCGGGATGGTAAAAAACGAGGGCGAACCGGGCGGCGGCCCTTTTTGGGTGGAAAGCCGGGGAGGCGCCTGCGTTCCTTCCTTGCAAATTGTGGAAGAGGTGCAGATAGACAGGGAGGATCAAGAACAGTTGGCTGTCTGGTCTTCCTCAACCCATTTTAATCCGGTGGACCTCGTCTGCGGACTGCGTGATTACCGGGGGCGCAAATTCAGGCTGGCCGATTTTGTCGATCAGGAAACATCCATTATCACCAGAAAAGCGGAGAAGGGAAGGGACATTCTTGCATTGGAAAGACCGGGACTCTGGAATGGTTCCATGGCCTTCTGGAATACAATTTTTCTCGAGGTCCCACCAGCCACGTTTGCCCCGATTAAAAGGGTCAGGGATCTGCTCCGCCCCTCCCATCAGCCGTCTGCTGAATGATTGCGGAAGATCAGATCATCATCCCTGCCGAGGCCTCCGGCGGCAGGGCGATTGACTTTAACGACGATGAAATTCCATTTTGCAGGCAGGTGACGAAAATCTCCTGGTTGCGAGGCGCATCGCTGTAGCGGAGGCAAATCCGACCGGCGAGGGAGCGCGTTTCTGCATCGCCTCCGTAGGGTACAAGGACGGTAGGCCCCGGAAAGTCATTTACGCGGATGAGCGCGTCTTCCGGTTCCGCCATACCCTCGATCAGATCGTTTTCGCTTGAATTTCTGCCGACTATGGCCTTTATATTGTCGCGCAGCCGCAGGTGCCGGCCAGTTTTCAGCAGTTCTATGTCCCGGATGCGGTATTGGGGAGCATGCGCGAAAAGGTCGCGCAGCCGCTTGGAGAATATCGGGTCTGTCAGCAGGCAGCCCCCGGCCGGCGACGGCCAGGAGGCGATGCCTAAACTGTTGGCCAGCTCGATCTGCCGTTTGCGGCCTCTTCCCTGGAAATCAAGAAGACGGTTGCGATCCACCTTGCCGGTAAGTTCCGGTTCCGTTTCCGGAAGGAGCTTTGCAGACAGGGGGCGAAGCAGGCGGCCGGAAAGACCGGCGTTTTTGGCTATCATGATGAGGGTTTGTTTCCCCTGGGACATGGGTCTTTGCCCCACAACCTCCCCGGTGAACAGAAAGTTCGCCCCGGTCTCTTCCATTAACTGTCCGGCGATTTTCAACATAAGTGTATGGCAGTCGATGCAGGGGTTCATATTCTTGCCGTAGCCGTGACGCGGTGCGTGGAGCATGTCAAGATGCGCTTGCGTTATGTTCATAATCACGTGAGGGATGCCGAGCCGAAGGGCGGTTGCCTTGGCCCGGGCGGCGCTGAAAAAAGGGGTTTCGAAGGTCAGTCCGGTGACCTCTATTCCCTGGTCGGCGATGATCCTGCTGGCAAGGATGCTGTCTAAGCCCCCGGAGAAAAGTAAAATTGCCTTTGTGCTCAAGCTGTCAGTTCCTTTCATGAAGATTAAAATTTGTTTTTAATAGCGGATGACCAGAACCTTGGGGCCGCTATAGATTATCGGCAAGATCCAGGCAGGCAAGTCGAAATCCGTCAGATATATTTGTTCGCCATCTTTTACGCTGCTGATGGCGGAAAACGAAATGTTGAGCCGGCTTTTCACCCCCTCCATGGGGATTCGGGAAGAAAAATAGCCGAAGGAGGCAGGCAGCCCCGCCCCCCGGAGCATCGCTTCGATAAGAGACCGGCCCTTGTCGTTTTCTCCGATTGTAAGAAGCTCAAATCCTGAATTTTTGAGGATTTTCATGAACTGGTCGGGCAGTTTTTGGGGATGCAATATCAGCTTTTGCTCGCCTTTGCGCAGCAGAAGATCTGCCGTTATGAAAAGATTGAAGCCGTTTTCGGCCTGTTTGAAGATTGCCACCTCTGCCTTGCGCTGGGTTGGCTCTCCCAGAGCCTTTAGCAGTCTCTCCGCAAGGGCGATCCCCTGAAGACCGCTTAAATCTTCCCGGATTATCTGTAAATTATCGGGGGGACTATGAGGCAGGATTTTCTCTTTGGCGATCTGTGTGACGGCAAGGCCGTTTTGTTCGAGAAAAAGTTTTGCCGCTTCGGGCAAGGGCGGCTCGCCCAAAGCGAGCAGGAAAATACCCTGACGGTAGCTGCCGCCATCCGTTTTTCTGTTGCCGGAGATGAGCCAGTCGGGAAAGACGGCGATCTCCGGCTTGGCTGTCACCAGCAAGGGTTTTTCCACGCGCGTCATCCGGTAATTCTGCGCATGGCCGATGATTCCCCGCAATGTTTCGGCTGGGTTCTGCATTTCCAGGTTTGTCAGAAAATAATGGCTGCGCCAGTACTGGTGGATCAACTGCCTGACTTCATTAGGCAGTATGTTTTCATAGTCGAGAAAAACTATTGTTCCATCATCAAGTTCTACAGAAGGAATCAGCGAGGAGTCGATGCTTATCTGAGTGGCGCCCGGTAGCGGAATGAAATAACTTCCCGCAGTGTTGAGAGAGCCGTTAATCCCCTCTATTACCGGTTTAATCTCGAGCAGAAGCGCCTGCAGGGCCGGATGGGTTTTGGCAGCGGGCGTTTCTTGGGCAGATTGCTTGGATTCCGCTCCTTCAGCCCTGATCATCTCGGCGGGCAAAAGCAGCGTCTGTCCGGCCGGGAGATTATTCATATCCGCTATACCGGGATTTGATTTGAGGATTTTGCGGTATGTCTCAATTATCTCCTCCGGCGTCAACGGGCGGCCATTGCCTTCCGGTTTCAGTTCGGCAAGGAGTATCCTGCTGATAGAGTCGTTTTCCTTGATCAAATAGGGCGACAGTTTCTGGCCGTTCTGTTGTTTTGGGTGTGTGTTTGCCAAGGGAAAGTCGGCTTGTTCGGATGACGGCAGAACGATCTTTTGGCCGGGATATATTTTATTGATATCCCGCAATCCGGGATTCAAACGTCTAACCAGGGACAGGGAAACCGGTTTGCCGCCGGGTATTTTTTTGAGGATTGCGAGGAGAGACTCGCCTTTTTTGACCACATGGATTTTACCGGCGCCTCTGCCGATGGTTTTTTGAAAACTCAAGCGGGCGCCGTCCTGTCTGGCATCGAGGAAAGACGAGGGTAAAAAGGCAAGAAGAAGCAGGAGAAAAATAATTAAAGATCCCCTGCCCGGCAGCCCGGTTCTTTTGTGAAATCCATGCTTTTGGGCGGTTTTCCCCTGGCCGCTGCTTTGGTTGTTTCCAGCAGTGAGCGGGCAAGCGCGACTTTTCATAGACTTTCCTTTTTTAGCCCGGCATTTCTCTATAAACCCCCATGCCCCGGGAGGCACAACGAATGATGAAAGCGGGGCTTGATGTTCACAAAATATGTACGGGACGCGCCCCGTCCTGTCCGGGAGGTCCGCAGGCCGATTGTTCGTTATTGACCACTCTGGAAATTATCGCGCAGCAGTTCCCGGGCGATGATAATCCTGCGGATCTCCGCTGTTCCGGCACCCACATCCCAGAGCTTCTGGTCAAGATAGTGACGGGAAACCGGGTATTCACTGCAATACCCATATCCTCCGTGAATCTGCACAGCGGCGTCGGCAATCTTCGTCCCCATCTCCCCGCAGAAAAGGAGGGCCGCCGCCGCCTTGCGATCAAGTTCGGTTCCCTTGCCGCCGATCTTTACCAGGAGTGAATCACAGTAGGATGCGGCGCTGTAAGCCATCCATTTTGAGGCATTGTATCCTGTGTACATGTCGGCAAGTTTTCCCTGGATAAACTGGAACGAGGCGAGGGCCTTTCCGAACTGCACCCGCTCCTTGGCGTATTTGATGCTGAGTTCCAGACAGGCCCGCTGGGAGCCGAGCGAACAGCCGCTCAAGGTTATCCGTTCCGTGCAAAGCCCGTTGGTCAGTACCGAAACCCCCTGATTCAAGCCGCCGATCAGATTCTCCTCCGGTATTTCCATATTGTCAAAGGTGAGCAGTCCGGTCGGAGAGCTTTTCATCCCCCATTTGTGGATTTTTTCCCGGTAAAAACCCTTCACATCCTTGGTCAGAAAATAAAATGCCGATATTCCGTGGGCCCCGAGGACAGGCTTGGTTTTGGCGTAGAAGACCATCAAATCGGCAACTGGTCCATTGGTGATGAAGATTTTGCTTCCGTTGATTACGTAGCGGTCGCCCACCTTGAGCGCCCTTGTTGTCATCCCCATGGCGTCGGAGCCGGCATTGGGTTCGGTGATCCCCAGACAGCCGATATATTCGCCGCTGCAAGCTTTGGGAAGGATCTCCATTCTCTGCTCTTCTGTCGCATTCCGGCGGAAATTATCGAAGCAGAGGGTCTGGCTGGCGCCGACGGTCATCGCCAAGGCGTTGCTGACCCGGGCAATGGTTTCATATAAAAGCAGCGTGTCCACATACCCCAGGCCGGCGCCTCCGTATTTTTCCTCATAGGCTATGCCGTTTACCCCTATTTTGCCGAGTTCCCGGAAGAGATCCGGCGGCATCCGGTCCTCCTCGTAGAGCTTCTCCATCTGCGGTTCCAGCCAGGACGAGGCCCAGCGCCAGACGGTATCTTCAAGCATTTTCTGTTCCGGTGAAAGCTCAAAACATAACGACATAAATTCCCCCCTTTTTATTTTTTCAGTTGGCCTGAGCCCGGCTTTGTACCCAAGTCAGGCAAAACTTAAGTTAATGATTTACACCCCTCTGTTTCGCTATTTCAATGGCTGCCAATTTACAGAACAAACGGGATGGGGGTTTATACGATAAGCTTTTTGAAATGTACAGAGGGAAATATGTGCCGGCCACGGTGATTTTGTTCTCCATGCAAGTACCTGATTTTAAATGAAGGATTGAAGTTGAAAACGCGCTATTTCCCGCTTGTTGCGGACAGCAGAAAATTACCGTGATGTGCAGGCAGGGCTTGTGCGGATACTGGCGCAAGTGTACGAGCTTAATTTTATGAATGACTCGCCCGGATGAAGCGTAGTCGGCTATCGATGGAATGTGCAAAACTCGATCCGAAATTTGAAAAAGCTATTGCGGAAGAAGGATTAGCTGAGGATGTGAGCCAATGGCCAGAATATTGAGAGGTGAAATTCGGTGGGCGGATTTGAATCCCGTGCGGGGGAATGAGCAGGCCGGCTTGCGCCCCGTGCTCATTTTAAGCCACGATATTTTCAATGAACGATCAGGTACAGTTATCGCTGTGGCTATTGCAAGCCAGCCACAAACGGCTGGATTCCCGTTAACTCTTGAACTGAAATCTCCCAATTTACCCAAGAAATCATGGCTCAAAATCAGTCAAATCCGAACATTGTCTATTGAGCGGATTGGTAAAGTCATTGGTGAAGCATCTATGGAAGAGTTGAATCAGGCCATAGAAGGGCTAAATGAAATAATTTCGAGGTAATTGCAAAACTATTTGTCATTCCCGAAAGCGGAGCTTAATGTACACAATGCTTCTATCGGGAATACGGTTTTTCAAGCAGTTAGAACCAGATTATGAACATTAAACTTCGTTTTCCCGCTTAAAATCATTGCGGGAATGACAGAATGTGAGAGTTTTGCAATTAGCTCTTGCGTAAAAAAATTAAGGGAGAAAAGGGGAGAGATTTATTTTTTTCTAAGAATGATGCGTTCGTCAAAAGTCGCCAAATTGCCCTTTTTTAATATTTGCAGTCAACAAATTCATATATTTACAAACATCGAAATGGCCAATTCTGACTTTTGACGAGGTTATCAAGAATGACGGCAAAAACCGCCGAATCAGGCGCTTGAGTGGACGGCGGAAAGCGGGCGGTGGCGCTTCGCGGCAAAATCCCTGGCCGCCTCCACTCATCTTTTTCGTTGCATGACGAGAATCCGCTCTGTTGTAAAATTCGTCTTGATTGGAAACTCTAACAAAGACCGTCTTATGGTAGTTGTTTACACGGAAAGAGTCGACAACATCAGACTGATTAGCGCAAGAAAGGCATCAAAAAAAGAAAGGAACCAATATGAAGAGAATGCAAAAAAATCCGGACATGCTTGAAGAGTACGATTTCAGCAAAGGCGTTCAGGGCAAATACGCAAAGAGATATGCGGAAGGCACGAACGTTGTAGTCATCGAGCCAGACGTTGCGAAGGTCATGATTCAGTGAATCAGGCACTGAGATCGCTGGTGGAAATCATTAGAAGGCAAAAGAAACTTGCATAACTGCGGCATCCACCGGATCGGCCATAAAGCCGGTCTTCCGGCGATATCTGGCGTTGCCCCCCTACGCTCCGGGGGGAACGCGCGAGTTAAGCAGCTCACTCCTGATTCTCCCTCCGCTCTGGCTGATTTTTTCGTTGGTGCAACCTAAAAAAATAGCATCTGGGGGAGATGATTTTGCAGCTTGACAAGATATATACCAAGATATATATCAATTGTGGAGGTGCAACATGCAAACAGCTAAATTATTTCAGAATGGACGCAGTCAAGCGGTTCGTCTGCCCAAAGAATACAATTTTGAAGGGACAGATGTGCTAATTCAAAAGATTGGCGATTCTGTCATTCTCTTTCCTAAAAATCGCGTGTGGGAAATATTTCTCCATGGCCTCAATGGGTTTACCGATGATTTCATGGAAAACGGGAGAGAACAGCCGCAAATGCAGGAGCGAAAGGATCTGTAATGTATTTGCTTGATACAAATATCTGTATTTTTATCAAGAACAGGAAGCCGCTGCATGTCCTGGAAAGATTGCACAATGTACTCGAACAAACCGTTTATTTATCCAGCATCACGGTAGCAGAATTGCAATTTGGCGTTTACAACAGTCAAAACATCCAGAAAAACAGAATATCCTTAACTGAATTTCTGACTCCCTTTGTAATTATCGATTTTGGCAATACCGACGCTGAACAATTTGGAATTATAAGAGCACAGCTAAAAAAAGAAGGAAATCTTATCGGCCCTTACGACATGCTCATCGCAGCTCAGGCAGTTGCGCACAATCTCATCCTTGTTACCAACAATACGAACGAATTTATAAGAATTAAAAACCTGAAGATAGAGAATTGGAAAGAATAGCGTCCAACAAAGAGTAAGGAATAATCGAGGAGGTTGCAATGGTTGGCGGGAAACGAATGAAAAAATTATTTACAGGGGCCTTTGTCTGTTTTTCATTTTTGTTTTTGATGATTGCGGCGGCGGGCTTTGCGGCGGAGGGCAATAATCCGGATGACCGCCCCGCGCGAGGGATTGCTGTCTATACTGACTACTCCGGCATCGCGGTGGCAACGGGGGAAAGCGTGCAGATGGAACTTACCCTGGAGAACAAGGGGAAAGCGGACGAAAATATCGCTGTGGCGCTGGCGGAGGTTGCCCGGGGATGGAAGGCAACCTTGAAGGGCGCCCGCTATCAGGTGACCGGGGTGTATGTGCCGGCCGGAAAAACAAAAACCCTTTCCCTGAACCTCGAACCGGAAAAGGGCAGCGGCCCCGGCAACTACTCCTTCCGCTTTGACGCGAAAACGGCGGATGGCAAATTCAGTTCGACGCATACCCTGAATGTAAGCGTACAGGGAAGGAAGGTGGGGCTGGACAATATCCAGCTAAATGCCGCCTATCCGGTGCTCCGCGGGCAGACCGATTCCAAGTTCGAATTTTCCATAGACGTGCTCAATAAAAGCGAGATGGAACGTTCTTTTAATCTCTCTGCGGTCGGTCCGGAGGGATGGGAGATAAATTTCAAGCCCGCCTATGAGCCCAAACAGATCTCGACAATTCGGGTGAAGGAGGGACAGAGTCAGACGATAGCCGTGGAGGTTTCTCCGAAGCCGGGCGCCGGGGCAGGGGAATACCCTGTCGTCGTGCGGGTCAGCGCCAAGGAGAGCAGCGCCGAGGCGAAGCTGACGGCTGTTCTGACCGGCACCTACCGGCTCGACGCGGGGACGCCCAACGGGATTCTCTCGCTGGAGGCGTCTCCCGGCAAGACAGTTTCCTTTTCGCTTTTTGTGAAGAACAACGGCTCCGCCCCCAACCGCAACATTGCCTTTTCCTCGTTCAAGCCGGAGAATTGGGGAACAACCTTCAAACCGGAAAAGATCGATGTTCTGGCCCCCGGCGAGATGAAGCAGGTCGAAGTAACGATAAAACCCGGGCAGCAGACGCTGGTCGGCGATTATTCCGTGGGCGTGCTGACCAGTGGGGAAAAGGCGGAGAAAACGGTGGAGATGAGGGTGACGGTCAATGCCTCCTCCGCCTGGGGGTGGATCGGGATCGGGCTCATTGTCCTGGTTATTGCCGGGCTGGCTTTACTGTTCGTGAAGATGGGGAGACGCTGACGTGGAGCGACAGGCCATTATCCAGATAGAGAATCTTACCAAGCGTTACGGGACTCAGGTGGCGGTGAGCAACCTGAATCTCGAGGTGACGGAGGGAGAGGTTTTCGGATTTCTCGGACCGAACGGAGCGGGTAAAACCACGACAATGCTGATGATGCTAGGTCTGACGGAGCCGACTTCCGGAATGGTCAGGGTCTGCGGTTTCGATCCGGCGCGCGAGGCGCTGAAGGTCAAGGAGGTGATCGGGTATCTTCCGGAAAATGTCGGTTTTTACGAGGACATGGATGCGCGCGCCAACCTGCGGTTCATCGCCCGTCTGAATAACATCCCGGACAGGGTCTCTGCGGAAAGGATAGATCGCCTGCTTGCAGAGGTGGATTTGGCAAAAGAGGCGGACAAGAAGGTGGGGAGCTATTCTAAGGGGATGAAGCAGCGCCTCGGCATCGCCGAGGTGCTGATCAAGGAACCGCGCCTTGCCTTTCTCGATGAACCGACGGTTGGTCTCGATCCGGAGGGAACAAACCGGATGCTCGAGATGGTAAGGAATCTCAGCCGCAAGCAGGGCATGACGATCTTTTTTTCATCCCACCTATTGGAGCAGGTGCAGCGCATTTCCGATCGGGTCGGGATCATGATCGGCGGGAAGCTCGTTGCTGTCGGCCCGCTCGCCGAACTTGCCGAAAAAGGGCTTGGCGTCAAGGAAGGCGAGCTGTTCACGCTGGAAGACATCTATATGAAATATTTCAGGGAGGCGTAATTTTGCACGGGGTATTGACGATCTACCGCAAGGAGATGGAGGATCATTTCAGCTCCACCCGGTTTCTTTTGATCACGGCGCTGATTTTCATGGTCGGGGTGATTATCGCGTCCCTTTCCGGAATGGCGATGCGGGACGAACTCAGGGGGATGGCAAAACCGGACTTTATCTTCCTGCTTTTGTTCACCTCGACCGGGAAGCTCTTTTCTTTTGTGCAGTTCATTGGTTTTTTCGGGCCGCTGCTCGGGATCATTCTCGGTTTTGACGCAATCAGCCGCGAGCGGACCGGTCGGACGCTCAGCAAGCTGGCAGCCCAGCCGATTTATCGGGATGCGATCATCAACGGGAAATTTCTGGCCGGCGTGACAATGATTTCGATAGTAATGGTATCGCTGGCGCTGGTTATCTCCGGACTTGGCATCACGCTGGTCGGGGTAGTGCCTGGTCCGGAGGAAATCTGGCGGCTCTTCATATACCTCGCATTGGGGATACTCTACATCTCTTTCTGGCTGGGCGCGGCGCTCCTCTTTTCCGTTGTTTTTCGGAGCACTGCCACCTCGGCGCTGGCGTCCCTTGCCGTATGGATTGGCTTGTCGTTCTTTGTTGGCCTGGGTGGGAGCCTGCTTGCCGATGCGATTTCGCCGATAAAAGACACCGCGGACACTTACCAGGCCCAGGATGCCCTTATCAGAAATGCAGAGGTTCAGCGGGCCGTCTCATTTTTCTCCCCGGCGACGCTTTATGCAGACGCTACGGCGACGATTCTGGATCCGCTCCGCCGGACGCCGCGTTCCTTTATTATTTTGGGACCACTGGAGAGGATTTCTCTTTCCCGTTTCCAGAATCCGCTGCCGCTTGGTCAGAGCATCGTTATTGTTATGCCCTTTCTGGTTTCACTGGCGGCGATAACATTTGCCTGCTTTGGAATCTGCTATGCGGTCTTTATGAGGCAGGAGATCCGTTCCACCTGATGGAGGTCAATAAGTTCAGAGGGGGGCGTAATTTTCAAAAACCCCTTTGCAAATAAAAAAAGGCATGATAGAAGCGCAAAAACTACAACAAGGAGGATGATTGTGAAGAAAAAAATATTATTGATTACAGCATTGGCGCTGATTTTCGCGGTTGGCTGCCAAAAGAAGGAAGAGAAGCCGGCGCCGGCTTCTCCCCAGGGCGCTCTTACGCAGCCGGCTGCTCCCAATCCGTGGACGTCGCAGGCCGCAGCGCCGAAAGCAGGGGGCGATCCGCATGCGGGCTTGCCGGCGGCGGAATTTACCAAGGGTGGGGTCGCTCATAAGGGAAAGGTGTTGCAGAAGATCGATGCCGCCGGCTATTCCTATCTGGAGGTAGAGGAAAAGGGGAAAAAGCTCTGGGTAGCCGTCATGCAGGCAGAGGTCAAAAAAGGCGATATTGTTGAAATTCCCGAATCGCCGGTGATGGTAAAGTTTACGAGCAAGACCTTGAACCGCACCTTTGATGAGATACTTTTTGCAAGCGGCGTCCGGGTCGTAAAGCCCTGATTATCCATTATGTAGCCGCTTTTTTGGCTGTGCGTGCAGGCAGGTTTTCCATTGATGCCGAATGAAAGAAGCTGGCGGCGGCGAGCCCGATTATCGGAAGAGCCGCCGCCGTCTTTTAAAGTATCCACCTGCGAGGCTTGGTTTGACCAGCTTTCACAAAAATAAAAAACGGTTTATTGTCGTTCCCCCCTGGCTTATCATCGGGGCCGTTGCAATTCTCGTCCCTGTTTTCATCATCATGACGATGGATGCGATAAGCCGCCAGAAAGAGCAGACTGAACGGCTGCTTGTCGCAAAAGGCGAGGCCATCATCCGCTCTTTTGAAGCGGGTGCCCGGACAGGGATCGGCATGCACTGGGGAGAATTCCAGCTCCAGAAACTCCTGATGGAAACTGCCGAACAGGCGGATATCGATTATCTGATCGTTGCCGATGCCAGCGGAATGATCCTGGCTGACAGCGATCCTCTGCGCATCGGGGCCGTCTATGAGACAAATCTGGAAATGGGGCAGATCGCCGTTTCGAAAAAGCTGTCATGGCGCCTGGTTGAAAACAGTCAGGGCGGGGATACCTTTGAGGTTTATCGAGGGCTTTCGCCGACGGCGGTGTCCGGGTACGAATTCACCAATCAGTGCGGCGAACAACTGGAGCCAACTGAAAAAAATGTTTCTCCCCGGGGCCTTGTCGTTTTTGCAGGCCTGGATATGTCGCCGATCG
Source organism: Syntrophobacterales bacterium (assembly GCA_019429105.1). Lineage (NCBI taxonomy): Bacteria > Pseudomonadati > Thermodesulfobacteriota > Syntrophobacteria > Syntrophobacterales > Syntrophobacterales bacterium. Next base: position 84,124 of record JAHYJE010000001.1, on the reverse strand, counting down.
AGGAAGCCCGCAGGCAGGATATCTTCCGGACGATATGGAGCGCGGTGCTTTTCCTGCTCATTGGCTTGGCCGGGATTGTTTCGCTGATGCTCGCTCACGGCTACCAGGAGGCGCGGAGTTCCCTTGCCCGAATCAGGGTTTTTTCCGACAGTCTGGTCGAGAACATGCCAATGGGGCTGATTGCGATCGATGCCGGGGGAATCCTGACGGCCTGCAATCGGACGGCGGAGGAGATCCTGCGTCTGGTTCCCGGCGAGTCCGTCGGGAAGCGGGCGGTTGATGTTATGCCGCCGGAATTAGGCGATTTTAGCATGCCAAGGGACAAAACGGCGCTGCTGCTTGACAAGGAAGTGCCCTGTGCCATGAAGGAGGGCGCAACAATGACGCTGGAAGTTGTCGCCGCGCCGCTGTTTGAGCAGGAAGACAGCTTTCTGGGGAGCATCCTGCTTTTCAGGGATATTACTGAGATCAAGCGGCTTGAGGCGGAGGTGGAGCGGAGCAGGCGACTTGCGTCGTTGGGGGGTCTTGCCGCCGGAGTCGCTCACGAAATCAGAAATCCCTTAAGCTCGATCAAGGGTTTCGCAACGCACTTCCGGGAGAGATTTGTGGACGCCCCGGGCGAGCGCGAGGCGGCAGAGGTGATGATTCGCGAGGTTGACCGAATAAATCGGGTGATTACGCAACTGATTGAATTGGCCAGACCCTTGAAGATGAATATTGTTCCGGTTTCATTGCCGGTGGTGATTCGCCAGGCGCTTGCGTTGATTGAAAATGAGGCCGCGAAAAAGGGGGTGGCCGTTCAAACCGAAGTGCCAGCCGGGAAATGGGAAATATCCATCGATGCCGACCGGATGACCCAGGTTTTTCTCAACCTGTTCCTGAATGCGCTGGAGGCAATGGAGACGGGCGGGGAGCTGCGGGTATCGCTCTTTGGACAGGAAGAAAAGGCGATCCGGGTAACGATTGCCGATACCGGCAGAGGCATCCCCGCGGCTGATCTTCCCCGGGTCTTCGACCCGTATTTTACCACCCGCGCGGCGGGGACGGGCTTGGGACTGGCAATCTGTCACAAGATAGTCGAGGCGCACCATGGAGAGATATTTTTGGAGAGCGAGGCGGGAAAAGGCACGAAGGTTGTCCTGATTCTTCCCCGGCGTTCCTTCGCGTCCGGAACGGTTGTTGATGACGAAAAATGAAAGAAATTATAGAAAATGATTAAAGAAAAACGCAATGTCCTGGTAGTGGATGACGATGTTTCCCATCGAACGATGTTGAAGACCCTGCTTGGCGACTGGGGATACGAGATTGCGGAGGCGGATGACGGCGGGAGCGCCGTCGCCCTGGCGCGCAGCCGGCCGTTCGATCTGATCCTGATGGATGTCCGGATGATCAAGATGTCCGGTCTGGAGGCTCTGGCAGGGATAAGGGATTTCAATCCCGCCTTGCCGATCATTATCATGACGGCCTATGCCTCGGTCGAAACGGCGGTTGAGGCGCTGAAGAAGGGGGCTTACGACTACCTGACGAAGCCGCTTGATTTCGACGAGCTGCGCCTGACCATGGAGCGGGCCATGGAACACCGCAGTTTGAAGGAGGAAAACCGGATGCTCAGGGAAAAACTGGGCGACCGCTTCGACCGGAAAAATCTTGTCGGACGCTCCCTGGCAATGAGCCGCCTGCTTGAAACCGCGTCGCAGGTGGCGCAATCGGAAGCTACCGTTCTTGTGGCCGGGGAGTCCGGAACCGGCAAGGAGCTGATCGCCGAGTTGATCCATTTCAACAGCCCGCGCCGGGAAAAAACCTTTGTCAAACTGAATTGCGCCGCTATACCGGAAAACCTGCTGGAGTCGGAACTGTTCGGCCACGAGCGGGGCGCCTTCACCGGGGCCGACCGGCGCAAGGAGGGGAAGTTTCTCCAGGCAAACGGCGGCAGCCTTTTTCTGGACGAGGTCGGGGAGATGCCGCTGACAATGCAGGTAAAACTGCTGCGGGTATTGCAGGAGCGCGAGCTTACCCGCGTCGGCGGCGAGGATGTTTTGCCGATCGATGTGCGCATGATAGCGGCGACAAACCGGGATTTGTTCAGAGAAGTAGCCTCGGGACGCTTCCGGGAGGATCTTTTCTACCGGCTGAACGTCGTAAGCCTCGTCATCCCGCCGCTCCGAGAAAGGGTGGAGGATATTCCGCTGCTTGCCCAGGAATTCCTCCTGCGGTTTTCCGAGAAAAATCATAAAAATATCAGCGGTTTCACACCAAGAGCGATGGATCGTCTGCTGCGTCATCCCTGGCCGGGAAACGTCCGCGAACTAATGAACGCGATCGAGCGGGGCGTGGTCCTTTCCCGCGGGGATTGCCTCGATGAGGGAGATATTTCCCTGCTCAACTTTGCCGAGAATGGACAGCGCGTGGGGGGGGCTTACCTTGGTTATGGCGATGCGGCGTCGATATCGGCTCCTGCTGCCCGCAGGCCGGATGAAGCGGTTTTGCTTGAGGAGAATATGCCCAAACGGACATCCGGCGCACCGGGACAAGACGGTGCTGTCGGAATTATGAATACGGGGGAAACGGAAGAAAACAGCGCGGGCAGCTTTGCCGAAGGGACGTCGCCCCTGGAGGATGTGGAGCGGGAGATGATCCTGCGGACGCTTGCCGCCGCGGGCGGGAACAAGAGCGAGGCAGCCCGCAGATTGCAGATTACCAGGAGAACTCTCCATAAAAAACTAAAAAAATACGGTCTGATGTAACCGCCGCCAAGGCCGCGGCCCAAATCTTAAACTATCAAGAACTTAAACTATGAACTCAAAAAAAGGGAAATACACCTGCCGTGATTATCGGGAAGAGATGATTCTGCTCGGCCTCAAAAGAAGACTGAATCAGGCCGATCTCGGCGGCGATGAGCGGGCAGAGCTCAGCAAAGAGATAGAGAATATAGAGAAAAAGATGGGAATGTAGATTAATTGACCTTCATTTCCGAATCGCTCATCCGATAAACTTTATTCTGGATAAATCCCCATGCCTTGCAAGGCGCAACGAACGATGAAAGCGGAGCTTAATGTTCAGCAAATTTGGAGGGACGTGCTTTGTCGCGTCCGGGGCTGTTGCTAAAGGCAGAGGCTGATTGAGGGAGGGAATATGCGGACGGCGCCTTGCTTAAACGTTCTTGCCGCAAAATTTTCTTTGACAGAGGAGAGTCGCTTGTCTTATAAACCCGCCATGAAAACCAAAATTATTTCTTTATTGCTATTGTTGATTGCTTTTCTGGTTCTTGCCGGCTGCCAGAAACGCACCCCCGCAGTGCTGACGGTGCAGCCAACCCCCCCCAGGGATTACTATCGTCTCTTGCCGCCCGGGGAGCTGGCCCTGCGAAAGATTACCGATCCCGGCCAGATTCCCGACTACACGCGGGCCTGCTCTGATACCGACCGTCTGCAGGAAGCAATCGCCAACAGTCTGAACTATCTGGCAAAGCCTTCCAGCAAAAAGTTCTATCCTTATGGCGACATTACCTACGACCAGGCGAAAAGCAGCCTGCAGGAGCTGAAAAAGCTGATTGCGGCGAGATTGTCTCCGCAGCAGATGAACGCGGTTTTGCGGGAGCGATTCGACACGTATATTTCGGTCGGCTGCGATGACCAGGGAACCGTACTGTTTACGGGGTATTATACGCCTATTTTTGACGGTTCGCCGGTGCGCACCGACCGTTTCCGGTATCCCTTATATAAGCCGCCGGCCGATCTGGTAAAAGGGGCTGACGGGACAATTCTGGGCCAAAGGACTCCGGATGGCCAGTTCCGGAAATATCCAAGCAGGGAAGAGATACAAAAGTCCAATATCATGGCCGGCAATGAGCTGGTCTGGCTCGGCGACCCGTTTGAGGTTTATATAGTGCATGTGCAGGGTTCAGCCAAAATTCGCCTCCCGGACGGCCAGATCGAGACGGTTGCCTATGCCGCTCATAACGGCTGGGAATACCAGGGGATCGTGCAGAAAATGATGGCCGATGGCAAGTTTGCCAATAAAAATATCAACCTCAAGGCGATGATTGATTATTTTAAGACCCATCCTGAGGAAATTGATAAGTATGTAAATAAAAACCCCCGCTTTGTCTTCTTCCGGTCTCAGGAAAGCGAGCCCCGGGGTTCGCTCAATGAGCCGGTAATCCCCTTCCGCACGATTGCGACGGATAAATCCATTTACCCGCGGGCGATGTTTGCCTTTGCCGCGGTTGAGCTGGACAGTCCCGTCGGGTTTGTTCTGGATCAGGATACAGGCGGGGCGATCCGGGCCGCGGGCCGCTGCGATGTCTATATGGGGGTCGGCGACAAGGCCGGAGAACTTGCCGGCGGGACATACCGCGAGGGGAGTCTTTATTATCTGTTCATCAAGCCGGGTGATTCCTAAGCTCCCAAGGCAGCGGGATGCTCTCTTGCCGCCTTTGTTCGAGAACCTCCAGCGGGGAAATTTTAACCAGATGGCCCTGGTGCAAGGTCTTCTGGCCTGCTGGAAATCCCGGCGAGTTTAAGTGACAATTCCGGATTTAATGAAGAATGGCAAATAGAAACAAAAAGATAAACATCACACGCGGGAGTGCCGTCGCCCCGTCCACCTTGCTGAATCTGCACGACCTTGTTGAACAGGCTGCCTTCGCGTGGATCGCGCAGGAGAAAGCCAATACTCAGTCGTTGCCCGGCCAGATTGCCACGCATCTCGAAAGGAACGGCAAGCTTCGCCTGCCGCAACGCCAGGCGATTGAAGTCTTCCTATGGCTTAAGTTTGTCGGCCGCAATCGCTCTTTGGGCGACATTGTTCGCTCCGGCGCGCTTCAGAGTCTCGCCGAACCACAGCCGGCTCTGTGCGGAAACGCCACCGCCGAGGTTCTCTACCGGTTTGCCCAAGTCAATGAATTGCCGAAGCTTGCCGCAATGGTGAAGGACGATCCCCTCAGTTGCCGAACGAACTGGGACGTTTTTCTCAATGCCTTGCTCCACGATTTTACGTACCCGAACTACCTGTTCAGCTTGCCGATGGGCGCCGGAAAGACGTACCTGATGGCCGCGTTCATTTATCTGGATTTGCACTTTGCGCGACTGCATCCCCATGATCCCCGATTCTCCCGCAACTTCGTTGTCTTCGCCCCGCAAGCGTCGAAAACAGCGATCCTGCCGTCCCTGCAAACCATACGGAACTTTGATCCGTCATGGGTTCTGCCCGCCAGTGATGCCGCCGAATTGCGCCGCCATGTGCATTTCGAGATTCTGGACAGCCAGAGCTCCAAGCGCCGGGACAAACTCCACGGCAACAACCCCAATCTGGAGAAGGTAAATCGCCTTACGCAAACCAGCGATTTCGGGTTGATATTCATCACCAACGCCGAAAAAGTCGTCATGGAGAAACTCTCTCCGGAAGACCAGCAGACAGCCGACCCAAGCAGCCTGTTCTACGACGAGAAGAAGGCGACAGAAGTCGTCAAGATCAACGCCCTTCGCGAAAAACTCTCACAGATTCCCGGGCTTTCGGTCATCCTCGATGAAGCGCATCACTTCTTCAGCAGTTCCGGCGATGACGAAAAAAAGCTGAAACTGGCGGTGGATATACTCAACCAGCACGGTCATGTCTGCACCGTACTGGGATTCTCCGGCACCCCCTACCTCAAACATCAAGTGCCTTTTGCCGATTCAAAAGTGAAACTCAGTCAGATCCAGCTTATCGTCTATCACTATTCCCTCGCCGACGGCATCGGCCGTTTCCTGAAGGCGCCCCGGGTCATCGGGCAGAACATGGCAGGCGACCAGTTTGTCAGCGCCGCCCTGACGAGTTTTTTCAACGATTACGACCGCATCTATCCCGGCGGCACGCCCAGCAAGATCGCCTTCTATTGCCCGAGCATTGAGAAGTTGAATACCGAGATCCTGCCCGCCGTGGACGCCTGGTACGCCGCCCACCGGCCCGGCCGTGAAGACGCGGAGATTTTCCGTTTCTACCGGGGTGTGAAGAAGACGCAGAAGCAATGGGCTCTCCCGAAAGACTCGGAGGCGATCTTCCACAATCTGGATCAGCCCCATATCGGCAAGCGGGTTATTCTTCTGGTCGCGATCGGCACGGAGGGCTGGGACTGCAAGAGCCTGACCGCCGTTGCCCTGCCGCGCCGCGAAACGACCAAGAACTTTGTTCTACAGACCACCTGCCGCTGTCTGCGTGAAGTGGTATCGGCAAAGGACGAAACCGCCCTCATCGCCCTCGGCGAAGGGAACTACGAGACGCTCGACAAGGAATTGAAGGAGAACTACGCGCTTTCCATCGCCGACCTGCAGATCCATGCCGAACAGGCGATCAACGTTCTTATCCGCAAACCGCGGCTGGGCCGGGTTCGCTTCCGGAACATTCGCCGCCGTTACACCATTGTCCGGGAAGAGCGGGCGGGAGACAGCGCCGCTCAATTAGACAGTTTCGATTTCGGGATGTTCAAGACCCGTTATCCCTTTACGCCGACCGTCACGGAAGCCTCGGTTGGCAAACGCGGACTGTCGAACGAACGCACCGACATCCTTGACGCTGCCGCCGTTCAGCACCCGTTCGGGTATGGTGATTTCCTGGCCGCACTGGCCCGCGCCTCCTGGGGCCGATTCTCCGAAGCCGACTTGACCGAGAAGCACGACGCCGCCTTACGCGGCATTTGCGCCCAGATTCGGGACCAACTCGGGTGGCTCGCGCTCCATCCCACCCTGGCGCTGGACGAAGTCATGGCCTTTACCGCCTCTCTCCTGATGGAAGATATCCGCGTCACCCACGAAGATGTGGAAGAAGAAGTCGAAATCGAACTACTCGACTGGCGCATGGACCCGCCCCCATCCATCCCTTACGCGGGCGGCCTGTTTCTGCCGTCGTTCACCGCCGCCGAGTTGCCCACGCTGAACAAACGGCCCAACTACCTCGAAGACCGGATCGAGGATTATTCGCTTGACCCCGGCGACGTAACCTTCAACTACGCGCCCTATGACTTCGCTTCCCGGTACGAAGCGGCGGCGCTGCGCGACCTGACGAAACTCGCCGACCTGCGCGGGTTGGAGTTTTACTATAACGGTTACCGCAGCGGCGCGCTTCAGTCTTTGGTGATTCGCACCCCCTACGGGAACTACACGCCTGATTTTCTCATTCTCAAGCGCAACCAGGCTAAGCCCTACCGCCGGCAGCCGGACTATGCCCCGGACGCGGACGCCGGCCGGATTGACCGCGTCCTGATCCTCGAAACGAAGGGAAAGAAGTTCTACGACGCGGACTTCAAAGCCAAGGAAAAGTTCGTCAACGACGTCTTCCTGAAGCACAACCCGCACTTTCGGTATCGCTGTTTTGTGGACGATGACGACAACAACTTTTCCCGCCACCTTGAGGACGTGAAGAAGGAGATATGGAACCTATGATCAAGCCACCCTATCAACCCCTGCCATACACCATCAGCCCGGCGCGCGGACAGGCGCTGCTCAGTTTCCCGGGCCGCCGCATGCCCGATCATCTGCCGCTCTATGAGACAGTTGCGGTGGAGGAAGTCCGTCCGGCCTCCAGCGAGCTGCTCCCCGGCATGGAGCAGGTTTCGACCGTTGTCGGCCCGAATCTCCTCCTGCACGGCGACGCACTTTCCGCCTGCGCTTACCTGAAGGCCAACAACATCAAGGTGGACCTTTTCTACATTGACCCGCCCTTCGCCAGCGGCGCGAACTATGCGAAGAAAATATTCTTGCGGAACGGGAAGAAAAACGGTGAGACCGCAGTCGATGGCAGCGATAGCGCCATCGGCGAAGAAATCATGTATGGGGACATCTGGCAGAAGGAGGATTACCTCAACTGGCTTTACGAACGTCTGCTGGCCATGCGCGAGGTGATGAACGAAACAGCGTCCATCTATGTCCATCTCGATTGGCATATCGGACACTACGTGAAGGTTCTATTGGATGAGGTGCTTGGCGAAGACAATTTCCTTAACGAAATCGTATGGAAACGATTTAACTTTCATGCAGACGCGAACAAGTTCGGTATTGTTCACGAAAGCATCTTTCTCTATGCCTGCGGAGAAGACTATCTTTTCAACAAAATCCACACACCTATTCCACAATCCTATATTGACAGTCATTTCACCGGGCGTGACCCAGACAACCGGATTTTCAGTTTAGACAACCCGACCGCTCCTGCTCATGGCCACGAAGGCCAGCCTCTCAAATTTGGAGATAAAGTGATTGCGCCTCCATCCGGAGCTATGTGGCGCTACAGCCAGGCAAACGTTAATAAGTTCATGGAGGAAGGGCGCATTGTTTTCACGGGAACCGGTATGCCAAGGGTGAAACGATACCTTGATGAGTTGCCCGGAATTGCAGTTCACAGTTTGTGGACAGATATTGATTCAGTGAACTCACAAGCAGACGAACGTTACGATTACACAACGCAAAAACCCGAGGCTTTGCTGGAACGGATCATCAACGCATCTTCCAACTCCGGCATGACCGTGGCGGACTTCTTCAGCGGCAGCGGCACCACCGCGGCCGTAGCGCACAAACTGGGCCGCCGTTTTATCGCCTGCGACATTGGCCTCAATGCCATTCAGACGACCCGCGACCGACTTGTTGCCGCCGGCGCATCTTTCGACATCCTGAAAATTCAGGATGGCATTCGCCTTTTCCGCAACCCGGCGCAGACAATGGCGAAGATATTCAGTCTCGTCGAAGGGTTCAAAAAGCGCGAGGAACTGGAGCTTGGCGAGTTCTGGGACGGCGGCTTGCCGGGAGCGTCGGGGCGCTACATCCCGCTCAAGTTCGTCGGCCTCCACGAACGCCTCACGCCCGCGCTGCTGGACGTGTACCTGGAGGAGATCTATCAGCTCGAATCCGACGACCGCGCCGAGGGTGTGCGGATTCTCTATGCCCACCGCGACCTGGAAGTGGATCAGGGGTGCGTCGATAAACGGCTTCGGGAAAGCGGGAAGACGCAACTCAAGGTGGAGTTGGTCAGTCTCAACCAGCTCCTCGACAAGAAGGCCGCCAGCCTCTTCACCCCGGACAGTGCCGTTGTGGAGGTCCAACCCGTCGGTAGAGGCCGCTGGGAAGTCAACGTGAAACAGTATTTCAGCCCCTATCTCAAGGCCAAGATTGACGAGTTTAACGCCAAGCGTGGCAAACGCAGCGGCATGAATCTGCTGGAGGAAAACGGCAACGGCGGCGAGAACGGAAACGGCAACGGCGGCGAGAACGGAAATGGAAACGGCGAGAGCGACACGAACGGCGGGCAGACCGCCAAACCATCTGTCCCCTTCCATGCAGTGAAAATCAGCGATACCGGCCTGGAACTCATCGAAGCCATTCAATTCGATACCGCGCTTCGGGACGACGGCGTGTGGGTCAGCAATCCCGCGCTGGAAGACAAGGCCGGCCCGAAGGAAAAGATCAAAGGCCGCTACGCCTTGCCGACCAGCAATTTCCGCATCAAGTTCCGGAACATCGCCGGCGACGAGATGATTTGGAATGCCAGTTCTGCGGCTGCTTCTATTGAACCTGCACGTCAAAAAAAAGCAAAACAAGTGCAGAAGAAAGAGAATTAGGCAATATCGGGGACGGGTACTGATTTGCTTGATCCGAACCGGGCAAATCAGCATTTCACCCTACGTTTTTCCTACCCATCCTTTATCATGCCGCCATGATAACTCGAGATATCACAAAAAGCACGGTTGCAGTCCGCTGATTTTGTAAAGAACCCCGGATTGTTTTAAGCGCCGGGAGGCGGCATAATTCTGCTTTGCCTTTTAATCTTGCGGATTCAGTCCAGCATTTCCCTGATCTTCCGGGAGAGGATCTCCAGACGAAAGGGCTTCTGGATAAAACCGTTGCAGCCGCGCTCCATGATTGCTTGGGCTTCGCCTTTAATGCTGTAACCGCTGGCCAGAAGAACCTTGAGAGCGGGATTGAAGCCCCGCAGGCGATCGAAGGTTTCTCCCCCCGAGATCCCCGGCAGGATCATGTCCAGAATGACCAGATCAATCTCCTTCTGCTTTTCCATGTAAACGGCGAGCGCCTCCTGGCCGCTGCCCGCCGCATAGACCCGGTAGCCCAGGAATTCCAGCAGTTCCCTGTTCACCTTCAGAATCATCTGTTCATCATCCACAAGCAGGATCGTCTCCGTGCCTCTGGCGATTGTTTTGATTGCCGCCTTTTCCTTTGCCGCTTCCTGCTCCGAAGCGGGCAGATAGATGGTGAAAGTAGTTCCCTGACCGGGTTTGCTGTCCACGGTGATTGCGCCCTTGTGACCCTTGATGATTCCATAGACCATCGCCAGCCCCAGCCCCGTTCCCCTTCCCATGGCCTTCGTTGTGAAAAATGGTTCGAAAATCCTCGCCCGGATTTTCTCGTCCATCCCGATGCCGGTATCGGCAATTGTTATTTTCACATATTTTCCCGGCGTGACCGCAGAGATCGCCGCTTGGGCATCATCAAAGAAAACATTCCCGGTCTCTATATAGAGCTCCCCGCCCCCCGGCATGGCCTGCCAGGCATTCACATAGAGATTCAGGAACACCTGCTCCATCTGCCCCCGATCAACCTCGACCGGCAGGAGATTTTCTTCATATTTCCGGGAGATGGAGATTTCCTTCTTGGTTCTGCCGAACAGGGAGGAGCTCTTTTCGAGGAGGTCGTTCATATCGGTAGGCTTTATCTCATAGCGTCCCCCCCGGGCAAAACCCAGCAACTGTTTGGCTAAATCCGCACCTCGCCCCACCTGCTCCTCAATCCGCTTGAGCTTCTCATAATGGGGATGCGAGGAATCGATGTGCATCAACAGCAGGGAAGCGTACCCCTGAATCCCCATAAGCAGGTTGTTGAAGTCGTGGGCGATGCCGCCGGCCAGCGTTCCGATGGCCTCCATCTTGTCGGCATGCTGCAGCTTCTCTTCCAGAAGTTTCTTTTCCGCCTCCGCCTGCTTGCGCTCGGTGATGTCGCGGGTTATGCTGAGAATATGGGGCGCCCCGTCAAGAGTGAGCACAGAGGCCGACATTAACCCGTACCGGAGCTTACCGTCCTTCGTTCGAAAAGCGGCTTCAAGATTGGTTGCCTCTCCATTTTTTCTCAATCCGGCGACCAACCTTTGCCGGTCTTCAATATTGTCCCAGATATCATATTCTATGGAGGTCTTGCCGATAATATCCTCTTTTGTATATCCCATGATCTTGGTGAATCCCGCATTGATTGAGACGTACATGCCGTCTGCGAGGCGGTTAATATTCACGGCATCGGGGCTGATATAGAAGGCCCTGCGGAATTTATCCTCGCTTTTGGTTAGCGCCTCAGTGGCCAGTTTGTGTTCGACGATCTCCCGGGCGAGCTGTTCGTTGGCGGTTTCAAGTTCGCGGGTGCGCTCCTGTACGCGTTTTTCGAGGCCATCCCTGTCAATCCGCAATTTCTGAGACAGCTCATTGAACGCAGCGCATAATTCATTTAATTCCCGACTGCCCTGTTGAGGAATGGTTTCCCCGAGACGCCCTTCCATTCCGGAGAGCTCCCGCGCCTTGGCGCTGATTGCCCCGATAGGGGCGACGACAAAGTGACGATACAGAACAAAGAGAACCGCCAGGACAATTGCCAGAACGGCGACGAGCATAATAGATAATTTAAGCGAGAGATTCGATGCCCCTTTATAAGCTTCGGCGAGGGGTATCCGGATGGAGATGATGCTTACTAAATCATCAAGCTTGCGGTGAAACGCCTTATCCACGCCGTACAGCCGCAACATGCCGGCCGGCGCAGCCCCCGGTTCGCCGTGGCAGCGCAGACAGGCGCCTTCAATGACTTCTCCCCTTTTCAAAACAACAAGATAGGGTTTGCCGGCAATTATCTGAACATCTGAATGGGCATTGAGCTTTTTATCTTTTTTCATTTTTGCGAGAAAATCCAGCTCGTAGGCATCGGCCTCGTTTTCGGGATTTCTTGCATCGCTCGCGGCATCTTTTATGTAATATCCGAAGGGATTAAGCGATTGGAAATATTTATTGATTTCCCGATTGGCATAGGTTGAGGACATCCAGGAAGGCTCAAAATAATCCTTGGAGCTAAAAGGGGCTGTATATTCAAAAAGCCTGGGCTTCAAATTTTGCGAAAAATACATATGAGTGGCCAGGTTGCGGTCAAGCAGCAGCCGCGCCTTGGACTCCGCTTCATGCAAGGATTCCTCTTTCATGGTGCGCTGGACCATCAGGATAATTGCTGAAGCCCCGATAAGAAAAATAATCCCGATGCCGATAGCAACTATTTGCATCAGCCTGAGATTCTTAAATTTTATCAACTCTTACCTCCATTGCTCTTCAAAACCGAATTTTCATCTACCGCAATCATTTGGAGTTTTGGAACTTGTATGAGCTTGCGGATTACTGCTTTTACGGAAATGACAAAACGGGGCGTTTATTAAAAGCCAGTCCGTCCGCTTCGTTACAGCAGTCCGGCCAGCTTTTCCAGCGCCTGTTCCAGAAATTCCGGGTGGGGGCCGCCGGCCTGCGCCATGTCGGGACGGCCGCCGCCCCGGCCGCCGACGGTGGGGGCGATCTGCCCGATGATCCGGCCTGCGTGGCAACGTTCGACCAGGTCCTTGGTGACGAGGCACAGCAGCATTGCCTTATCGTCAACCCGGCTGCCGAGCAGGATTACCCCCGAGCGGAGGCGATCCCTGAGCTTGTCGCCGAAATCGCGGAGCGCCTTCGCATCGGAGGCATTCACGACAGCCGCAAGCATGTTGATCCCGTTTACCTGCCGGACTTTTTCCAGCAGCTCTCCGGAATCCTGCGCCGCCATTTTGGCCTTCAACGCATCCCTTTCTTTTTCCAGATCACGCTGAATGTGCAGGAGTTTTTCAGTCTTTTCCGCCGTTTCGAAGGGGCTGCATTTCAAAAGAGCCGCCGACCGGCGGAGTTCCTCCTCGAGGCGTCCGGCATAAGCCGCAGCGCCCCGTCCGGTCAGGGCTTCAACCCGGCGCACCCCGGCCGCAACGGACGATTCGTGGATGATCTTGAAAAATCCGATATCGCCGGTTCGGGCCACATGCGTGCCGCCGCAGAGCTCCCGGCTGAAGGCGCCCATCTGGAGAACCCGGACCCGGTCGCCGTACTTTTCGTCGAAGACCGCGGTCGCCCCGGTCTTGATGGCTTCAGCAAGCGGCAGCACCCGGGTTTCCACCGGGACATTTGCCCGGATCATCGCGTTTACCCGCTCCTCCACCCGGCCCAGTTCTGCCTCGGAAATCCGCGAAAAATGGGTGAAGTCGAAGCGCAGCCGCTCCGGGCTGACGAGCGACCCGGACTGCTTTACGTGTTCCCCCAGCACCTCTTTCAGGGCAGACTGGAGCAGGTGGGTTCCGGAGTGGTTGGCCTCCGTATCCCTTCTTTTTGCCGCATCTACGAGCATATCGGCCTGATCCCCGATTTTTATCTTGCCCTTGACGACCCGGCCGACATGGCTGACCAGGTTGTCGAGCGGTCTTTTTGTATCGGTCACGGCAAATTCGAATCCTTCCCCCGTGATGAGCCCCGTGTCGCCGATTTGCCCACCGACCTCCCCGTAGAAAGGCGTTTGCGCGGCAATGAGCTCCGCCTCCGTTCCTTCAGCTATTTCTTCCACCCTCTGGCCGGCGACCAGGATGGCGCTGATTGCGGAGCGCCCCGTTGTCACGCCCTCGTAGCCGGAGAATTCCGACACGATTCCCTCCAGTGTAAGTTGACGATATATGTCGGAAATGGCCGCTTCGCCGCTTCCCTTCCACGACTCGCGGGCCTTTTTTCGCTGGAGGTTCATCGCCTGTTCGAAACCCTCCATGTCGAGCGAAAGGCCGTCGCGGCGGACGATATCCTCTGTCAGGTCAACGGGAAAACCGTAGGTGTCGTAAAGTTTGAAAACTACCTCGCCGGGGATTATAACTTTGCCAGCCGTTTTGAGGGCGGCTGTCTCCTCCTGGAGGATGCGGAGGCCGGCATCGAGGGTTTCGATGAATCGCTGCTCCTCGCTTTCAACTACCTTCCGGATATACGATGCCCTGGCCAGCAAATCGGGGTAGGCTCCCTGCATCTCGTCAATAACTGCCCCGCATACCTCGTGTAAAAACGGGCGGTTCATGCCGATTAGTTTTCCGTGGCGCGCCGCCCGGCGGAGGATTCGTCTCAGGACGTAGCCCCGTCCCTCATTGCTGGGGATGACCCCGTCGCCGATCAAAAAGGCAACGGCACGGCTGTGGTCGGCGATGACGCGGAGCGAGATGTCGGACTCCTCGTTGCTGCCGTAAGTGCGGCCGCTGATTTTGGCGATGAAGCGGATGATGCCGGCAAAGAGGTCGGAATCGTAGTTGCTTTTTACCCCCTGGGCGACCGCCGCGAGCCGTTCGAGCCCCATGCCGGTGTCGATATTGGGCCGCGGCAGCGGGGTGAGTGCCCCGGACTGGTCGCGGTCGAACTGGGTGAAAACAAGGTTCCAGAGCTCGAGGTGGCGGTCGCATTCGCAGTAGATGTCGCACTCCGGCCGGCCGCACCCGGCGCCTTCGCCCTGGTCGTAGATGATCTCGGAGCAGGGGCCGCAGGGGCCGGTATCCCCCATTGTCCAGAAATTGGTTTTTTCCCCCATCCGGACGATCCGCGTTTCGGGGACCCCCAGGTCGTCGCGCCAGATCAGCCGCGCCTCTTCGTCATCCTGATAGACCGTCACCCAAAGTTTTTCCTTGTCCAGTCCGATCACCTCGGTCAGGTATTCCCACGCCCAGGCGAGCGCCTCTTTTTTGAAGTAATCCCCGAACGAAAAGTTCCCCAGCATTTCAAAAAATGTGTGATGACGGGCTGTTACGCCGACATTTTCCAGGTCGTTATGTTTTCCGCCCGCCCGTACGCATTTCTGCGAGGTGGCCGTCCGGGTGTAGCCCCGCTCCTCCAGCCCCAGAAAACTGTTTTTGAACTGCACCATCCCGGCGTTTGTAAAAAGGAGGGTCGGATCGTCCCTGGGGACAAGCGGGGAACTGCCGACTATCGTGTGCCCCTTGCTTTTAAAGAATTGCAGATAACTGTCCCGTATTTCATTGCCCGTCATCGTCATGAACCGCTTCTTCCTCCTGTTCGTTGATTGTGCGCAGGATAAGCTCCAGGGGAAACCCCTTGCCCATCAAGTTCCTGATTAATCGTGCCTTTTCCTTTTCGTCCGACTTCCCGGTCATTCGTTCCGAGGGACGTTTCTCCAGTATGCGCCTGATTCGTTTTGCTTCGTCCAGCTCTTCGTCAACCGCAGCGATTGCCGCTGCCCGGAGATCAGCGGCGACACCCTTTTCCTGCAGGTCGAAGGCTATCCGGCGATTTCCGGCCAGCCGGTTTGTCGCCAGCGCCCTTGCCCGCTGCCGGGCGAACTCCCCGTCACTGATATAGCCAAGTTCCCGGCATCTAACGATTACGTCCTCGACCACGGCCGGAGCAAAATTCCCCGACTTCAGTTTCAGGCGCAGTTCCCTTTCGCTGTGAGCCCGGATTCCCAATAGTCGGAAGGCCTTTTCTTTGGCCTTTGCGAACTCGCGCTCTTCGTCCATTCTTATTTGGCGCTTTCCCCGACGCCCGCTTTTTTAGGTCCGATGCCGAGCTTCTCTAATAATTCGGTTTCTATTTTGCTCATCATGTCTGTGTTTTCCTTCAGGAAGGTGCGGGTGTTATCCCTTCCCTGGCCGAGTCTGTCACCCTTGTAGGAGTACCAGGCGCCGCTTTTTTCGATGATTCCCTTGTCGGACGCGAGATCGATCAAGTCTCCCTCTTTCGAGATTCCCTCCCCGAAAATGATGTCAAATTCCGTTTCCCGGAACGGCGGGGCAACCTTGTTTTTAACCACCTTGACGCGGGTGCGGAAGCCGATGACGTCCTGCCCGGATTTGAGCGCGGTTACCTTGCGGATGTCAAGGCGCATCGTGGAGTAGAATTTGAGCGCGTTCCCGCCGGTCGTCGTTTCCGGGTTGCCGAAGAAGACGCCGATCTTCATCCGGAGCTGGTTGATGAAGATCACGGTTGTTTTTGACTTGCTGATGCTGCCGGTCAATTTTCTGAGCGCCTGCGACATCAGCCGCGCCTGAAGGCCCATCTGGGCGTCGCCCATTTCCCCTTCGATCTCCGCCTTCGGCACCAGCGCGGCGACTGAATCGACAACCAGAATATCGAGCGCCCCGCTGCGGACGAGGGTCTCACAAATTTCCAGTGCCTGCTCCCCCGTGTCGGGTTGCGAAATCAACAGATCGTCGGTATTTACCCCGATCTTGCGCGCATAGACGACGTCGAGGGCGTGCTCGGCGTCAATGAACGCCGCCAGCCCGCCCAGTTTCTGCGCCTCGGCGATGATGTGCAGCGCGAGGGTTGTCTTTCCGCCGGACTCGGGGCCGAATATCTCGATGATCCGCCCCCGGGGGACGCCGCCCGTGCCCAGGGCGATATCGAGGCTGATCGAACCCGTCGGGATGGCGGGGATATCGGATATCACCTCGTTTCCCCCCAACCGCATGATCGCTCCCTTGCCAAACTGCTTTTCAATCTGCGAGATCGCCAGATCAACCGCCCGTGCCCGTTCCGTATCTGCTGCCATAGACGCCTCCTTTTTTTCCTTTATCAATGATATTCCCCTATTGGTTATTGTTTCTCCATTTATGAACATTAAGCTCCGCTAATCCACTCTAAAATTGCAACTTCAAATGGCAAGGCTTTCCCCCGCGCTTCCGGCGAACGGGTAGGCGGCAAGTTTTGTGTAAAGCGCCCCGCCGGGGCCAAGGTCGCTTTTAAACAGACAGAGTTCGGAGGCGGTAAACTGTCTTGCCTCGTAAGCGCTGCTTGCCGATAACTCCCTGAGAAGACTTTCCGGTTCCGCCAAGGTTTTTATCCGGGCCAGGGTCAGGTGCGGCAAAAACGGGCGCTCCTCCCCGGGGAAGCCCATTTCCGCAAGCTTCTTTTCGAGTTTGGCTTGAAACACTGTCAGCCGCTTTGTATCACCCTCCATTTCCAGATAGACAACTCGGGGACGTTTAGCCGAGGGGAACGTCCCCAGTCCGCAAAGCGAAAGGGTGAAGGGAGCGTCCGCGTCCGCCGCCTGCTTGCCTGCCGTGGATATCTGCTCAACCGCCATTGCGGAGACATCGCCAAAAAATTTCAGCGTCAGGTGCAGGCCTTCCGGCTTTACCCACCGGATATTCCCGGTGACGATTCTTTGCAAACGTCCTTGAAGCCGCGCGATTTCCCGGTTGAGCCCGTCCGGCGGAACGATTGCCAGAAAGAGGCGCAATGTCCCATTATCCCGCATCGCCGAGCCCCCCCGTCAGATATCGCCAGAGCATCAACAGGGCGGATTCGGAGGCGATTGTTCGGTTGCGCCTTCTGTCCCAGCGGAAGGCGTAATGACGGCAAAAGGTCTGGTCGCCGGTTGCCAGGGCGATAAAGGTTGTGCCGACGGGCTTTTCCACTGTACCGCCGTCGGGACCGGCGATCCCCGTCACGGACAGCCCCAGATCGGTTCCCGCCGACCGGCGGATTCCCTCGGCCATCAGGCGCGCCGTTTCCTCGCTTACCGCACCTTGGGCGTTGATCACCCCCTCCGGGACACCCAGCAGGGCGACTTTGGACTCATTACTGTAGGAAACTGCGCCGCGCTCGAAAAACACGGAGCTGCCGGGGATGTCCGTCAGCCGGTTCGCGATCAGTCCCCCGGTGCATGATTCGGCTGTGGAAAGCGTAAGTTTTTTTTCTGTCAATATTTTCGCAATGTTTCCGGCAAGCGACTCCTCGCCCCGCGCGAAGATGTATTTCCCCAGCCTCATTTCCACCGTTTTGCAGGCGGCTGCGAGTTTTTCCGATGCCGCCTCCGCCGATTTTTCCCGCACCGTCAGCACCAGTTGGTTTTCGGGGAAATTGGGATAGAATCCCACGCCGATTCCTGCTTCGGCCAGATTATCGCCAACAATCGCTTCATCAACGGCCGATTCGGCAATCCCGGAGAGCCGGAAGATGCTTGTTTTTACATGGAGTGAGGAACCGGGAAAGGTTTCCCGAAAAAGGGGGATTACCCCCTCGAAGAGCATCTTTTGGGCTTCGCGGGGAACGCCGGGAATAACGGCGATGATCTTTCCTGCCCGGTAAAGGGCGAAGCCGGCCGCGGTTCCGGAGGGGTTGGCGATGATCCTTGCTCCCGCCGGGAAGACCGCCTGTTTGGCGTTGTTTTCGGTCCAGCGCAGCCCCCGGTTGGCAAAAATGCTCCGGACATAGGCAAGAACGGCTTCATCGGTCTGCAATTCCAGGCCGAAGGAGCTGGCGACGGCGGCGGTGGTAATGTCGTCGGCGGTCGGTCCCAGGCCGCCGGTTACGACCAGCGCCTCGACATGGGAAAGCATGTAGGAAAGCGCGTCATGAATCGCGTCGTTGTCGTCTCCGACGGACATCATCCGCATCAGTACCCAGCCCTGGAGCTGGATCGCCCGGGCGATCATCGCGGAGTTAGTGTCCTGTATCTTGCCGCTTGTCAATTCGTTGCCGATTGTCAGTATGCCGACCTTCATCCATTGCCTTTCCTATAATTTGAACCAATAAATCAGAAGCTGCAGGACGATATTTCCATAAACCCCCGCGGCCAGGTCATCCGCCACTATCCCGCCGCCGCCTTGGAGCCTGTCCTGAAAAAACCGCGCGGGAAACGGCTTGGTTATATCAAAAATCCTGAACAAAACAAAGCCTATGGCTATATGGGATAACGTCGGCGCAACGAGAAACAGCGTCCACTGGAGGCCGGCTATTTCGTCAATCACGATGCATTGGGCGTCCTTTTGTCCAAAAAGCCTCTCCGCCTCGTTTGCGACATACCAGGCAAGAAAGCAGAAGGCCAGAGTCGTAACCAGCCAGATTGGCCAGGACAGGGACGAAAAAACCAGATAAAGAGGAATCCCGACAAACGTTCCGAAGGTTCCCGGCATAAAAGGCGCAAACCCGCTTCCCAAACCGGTTGCCAACACCTTGATGAATTTTTCGTTCAGGTTTTTGCCCCGCTTAAGTCTTTTTTTAAAGAATCCGTACGCGCTACCCCTATTGTAGGTAAACTATCCTTTTTTGCGCCTTGCTGTCAATAACCACTTGCCTGCTTTTCACAAAATTGTTTTCACGTGTTTTGTTTTTTGAAGAACGGCGCTTTTTCGGCTTTGTATTTTCGCGTTTATTCATGGTTGACAGGCGAAATCCTTTCAAAGCGCTCAACAGGGGGAAAGATTGCCGCTTGCAGAAGAGGAACTCGCAATAAAAGGGTGCTGAGGAATTAGCGATATTGGCTACTTAATTATCGGCTGGAGAAGGTTCCTCGGGCATACTATGTTCCGGGTAGCGCAGAAGCAGGCTCAGGATAAGACCAAGGAAGGGCAGAACCGCTATCGACTTCAGGGCGAACGGCACGCCGAAATGGTCGGCCAGCACCCCCAGCAGCGTTACGCAAATGCCGCCTGCCCCGATGGCGAAGCCGACCATCAGCCCGGAGGCGATGCCGAGGTTATGGGGAAGCAGGCGCTGCACCATGACAATGGTGACGGTGAAGGTGGAAACCACGATCATGCCCAGCACTCCCAGAACCAGGAATAAAGCCGTGCCGTGGACAAAGAAAATCAGCGGCAGCGTAAGCGCCGTCAGAAACATGGCAAAGGTTAGATAGCGTTTGTGGCCCATTCTGTCGGCGACAGAGGCGCCGCCTAACGTTCCCAGTACCCCGCCCAGAAGAAAGACGGACACCAGGGCGCTTGCGTAAAGGGGATCACCCTTGAGATAATTAATGTAATAAAAGGGGATGTAGGTCATCAGGCCCATTTGTATCCAGGAGCGCATCATGACGATGCCGATCAGCAGAATCACCGAGATGTAAGTAGTGCGCGAAATCTTGTAGGAGGAATCCTTTACGGCTTTGCGGGCGGCCTGGCCGGTAGTGATTTCTCCCCAGTAAAACAGGATGATTCCGGTAGCCAGTAAAGAAGGGATGATGATGAACGGCAATGACGAAAAACCGCCGTATTTGATGATGAAAACGGCAATTATCGGCCCCAGGGCAAAGCCGAGATTTCCTCCCACCGAAAATATCGCCATGCCCATGACCGGTTTTTCCCCGGTGAAACCGGCCGCGGTCTTGTACCCCTCAGGATGGAACGAGGCGACGCCGAGGCCGCTTAGGCCCACCAGCACCAACACTATCCAGTAAATTGACGGCAAGGACAACAAGGAGAATCCGAGGCCGGCGCAGAGACAGCCGGCAGGCAGAAGAAACGGTTTTTCTTTTATATCGGAAAAATAGCCAAAGAGGGGCTGAATAAAGGAGGATGTGAAATTCGCCGCCATCAGGATGACGCCGGTCATGGTGTAGGAAAGGGACAGGTTTTCCTTCAAGAAGGGCAGTATGGTCGGCAGCGCCCCCTGGTAGATGTCGGTGACCAGGTGCCCCAACGAAAGCAGCAGCAGGATCTTCAGGTTAAATTTTTTCATTGGCTGATCATCATTTCTCCGAGGCGAAATCGGCAACCAGCTTTTGGCCGGCGGCGTAAGCCCGGGGAAAGGCTTCCGGATACTTGTGGATGTCTCCGCTTGCGTCAACCTTGCGAAAGAGAAGATCGCCGGTGTAGGCGGCGTTGAAGGCGTCAAAAAAGTATTTTACCGTCAAGGAGGTTCCCTCGAAGAGCTTCTGCCCCTTTGTTCCCCCGACGGAGATGAAAAACCCCTTTTTCTTTTGCGCCGTATCGCCCAGCGCCGGGTCGTGAAGCGTATATTTTCGCTCCCAGAGCGCCTGGGAGCGATCGATCAGCGCCTTGGTCCAGCCGGTTACCCCGTAAAAGTATATCGGTGATGCGAGGATGACGATATCCGCATCAAGCAGGCGCGGATAGATCTCCTGCATGTCGTCTTTGATTCGGCATATTCCCTCCCGGGTGCAGTCGTGGCAGCCCCGGCACGGGGTGATTTTAAAGTCGCTGACCCGCAGCGAATCGACCCTTGCGCCTGCCGCTTTAGCCCCTTGAAGCGCCTCAGCAAGCAGAACGTCGGTATTTCCTCCCTTGCGGGGGCTCCCATAGATCCCCAGGACTTTTATAACATTTGCCATTTTTTCGCCTCATCTTGGTGGATAAAAATTTTTAAGAGAATTCCTCGCTGCGCAGGAAGGCGGCGGCGTTACGGAACAGCAAAAGCCCCATGCCCTCTTCGGGGAGTTCCTCCCTCGTCCAGCGGGGGTGGTTCGTCCGGTGCAGATAGGCCTCGGGATGGGGCATCAGGCCGAAGATGCGGCCCGTTTCATTGCATATCCCGGCAATTGCGTCTATTGAGCCGTTCGGATTCGCCGGATAGTCCCTTGCTGCATCCCGGCAGGTCTGATCGCTGTACTGCAGGGCGATCAGATTTTTCCTTTTGATTGTTTTCAGGGTTGTTTCGTTGTCAGTTATAAACTTGCCTTCCCCGTGCCGTACCGGCAGGTAGATGCCGGAGAGGCCGCGGGTAAAGATGCAAGGCGAGGCCGCATTGCCGCGCAGGTAAACCCAGCGATCCTCGAAGCGGCCGGAATCGTTGTGGGTAAGCGTTGCTGTTTGCCGCTCGTAGTCGCCGTCCAGTCCGGGCAGAACTCCCAGCTTGACGAGGAGCTGAAAGCCGTTGCAGATTCCCAGAATCAGTTTTCCCGCTTCTATGAAACGCTGGAGTTGATCGTACAGCCGCTCGCCATTCCCGGATACCCGGGCGTGGAGAATCCGGTTGGCGCCGGCCTTGGCGGAACCGAGGTCGTCGCCGTCGAGAAAGCCGCCTGGCAAATTCAGAAAATGATAATCGTCGAGTCGTTTGGCGCCGGTCAGAAGGTCGCTGATATGGACGATCTCAACCGTGTCGAAGCCGGCCAGCCGGCAGGCGCGGGACGTTTCCATCTCGCAATTGGTTCCATTGCCGGTAATAACGATAGCCTTTATTTGCCGGGGCATATTTTATAATTTCCTTTCGGGTAAATAAGTCATTTATAAACGCCAAACTGCCTGTCGTTTCCGTTTGGCGGATGAATTGTGCAGCCATTCGGAGGATCTGGCCGTCAAGAGGCAAGCGGCTGTTGCCAGGCCTCCTTCAGAACGGAGAGTTTTTCCTCCACGATGGCGTTTCCGGTCAGTCCCTTGATCGTCAACAGTTCCTGCCCGGCAACCTTCCCGATCAGGGCGAAGATGGAATCCCCCAAAATGGCTTCGAAGGCCTCTTGCTGCTCCGGATGGATGGTCGTAACGAAGCGGCTCTGGGATTCGGAAAAAAGGAGTTCATCGTCGCGGCTGATCCCCTCTGCGGGAACTTTTGCCAGCTCGAGGTCAATACCCAAACCTCCCGCGAAAGCCGATTCGGCGAGCGCCACGCCGAGACCGCCGTCCGAACAGTCGTGGCAGGAGGCGACCAGTCCTTCCCGGATGGCCAGGCTCAGCCTCCGGTACAGCAATTTTGCCGTTTTTGGCCTTACCTGCGGGACGCTGTTGCCGATTGCCCCATGCTGGGCGTACCATTCCGAGCCGCCCAGCTCCCGATACGTTTTCCCCAAAATATAGACCAGATCGCCCGGTTTCTTGACATCCATCGTCACGGCCTGGCGAACATCGGCGATCTTCCCCAGCGTCGAGAAAAGGAGCGTCGGCGGAACGGAAATGCGCACATCCCCGATCTGGTAGTCGTTTTTCATGCTGTCCTTGCCCGAGATGCAGGGGACGCCGTAGGCCGTAGTCAGTTCGTAGAGCGCCTCGTTGGCCCGAATGAGCTGGGCGAGTTTGTAGTCCCCGTCGGGATTCTTTGCGGTCTGCACCGGGTCGCACCAGCAGAAGTTGTCCAGGCCGGCCAGCATGTCGAGCGAGGCGCCGGTTGCGACGGCGTTTCTGACCGCCTCGTCGATGGCCGCCGCCGCCATGGCGTACGCGTCGAGATCGCTGTAGCGGGGGCAGATGCCGTTGGCGACGACAATCCCCTCAAAGGAGTCCAGCAGGGGTCGGATAACCGCGGCGTCGCTGGGGCCGTCGTTGCAGACGCCGGTCAGCGGCTTGACCACGCTTCCCCCCTGCACCTCATGGTCGTACTGACGGATAACAAACTCCTTCGAGCAGATGTTCAGCCGCGACAGCATTTTCCGCAATTCCGCGCCCAAATTCTCCGGGAGCGGGAAATCCGGGTCCGGATGCCGCGGCGCCCTCCAGGCGGCCCGGAGGTTCATCTGCGGCAGGCCGTCGTGAAGAAAGGGGAGCTCGATCAGGGCGACGGTCTTTTCCCCGTAACGGACATGGAACCATCCCGAATCGGTGTAGCGCCCGAGCGGCGTGGCTTCGACGTCCATTTTCCGGGCCAGGGCGAGAAATTCATCAATTGTTTCAGGCGACACGGCGAGCGTCATCCGTTCCTGGGATTCGGAGATCAAAATCTCCCACGGGGCGAGTCCCGGGTACTTGAGAGGCGCCCGGGCCAGGTCGAGCTCGCAGCCGCCGGAGATTCCCGCCGTTTCGCCCACGGAGGAGGAAAGCCCCCCCGCGCCGTTGTCGGTGATCGCCCGATAGAGGCTGCGATCCCGGGCGATAAGCAGAAAGTCGGTCATCTTTTTCTGGGTAATCGGGTCGCCGATCTGCACCGCCGTTACCGGGGAGCCCTCGTGCAGTTCCTCGGAGGAGAAGGTGGCCCCGTGGATGCCGTCCTTGCCGATGCGGCCGCCGGTCATCACGATGATGTCGCCGGGCAGGATTGTCTTCAGATGACTCAATTCCCCCTGGATCCGGGCCGGCATGATTCCCCCCGTGCCGCAATAGACCAGCGGTTTTCCGAGGTAGCGCTCGTCGAAAACGATGCAGCCGTTGACGGTCGGGATGCCGCTTTTGTTGCCGCCGTGCTCGACGCCTTCGCGCACCCCCTCGAAGATCCGGCGCGGGTGAAGGATCCGGGCCGGCAGGGGTTTTTCGTATTCGGGCGGGGCGAAACAGAAGACGTCGGTATTGAAGATCAGCTTTGCCCCCCGGCCGGCGCCGAACGGGTCGCGATTTACCCCGACGATGCCGGTGAGCGCCCCGCCGTACGGATCGAGGGCGGAGGGGGAATTATGCGTCTCAACCTTGAAGACGAGGTTCCAGTCGTCATTGAAGCGGATGATCCCGGCGTTGTCGGAAAAGACGGAGAGGCACCAGTCGTTTGCGCCCATCCGTTTTCTGATCTCGTTGGTCGAGCCCTTGATGCAGGTGTTGAAAAGGGAATTTATCTCCCGGGGCGCGCCGCTTCCGTCATCATAGATAATTTTGGCGTTGAATATCTTGTGCTTGCAGTGCTCGGACCAGGTCTGCGCCAGACACTCCAGCTCCGCGTCGGTTATTTTGCCGGAGAGTCCCAATGCCTCCCGGCGGGCGACAAAGGTCTCGTCTTGCAGATGGCGCTGGATGATTTTCATCTCTTCAAGCGAGAGCGCCAGGAGCCGTTCCTGACTGAGCTTCGCCAATTCGCTGTCGGAAATGTTCAGGTCTATCTCCGTCGTTCCGGGAAGGTCGGCGCCTATTACCTGCGGGATATAGGGCTTTATCCGGGCGCCTGGTTCTCCGGCCGTCCCGGGGTAGATATCGTAACGCTGGATGAGGTCGTTGGCGAGGAGTTCCGAGGCAATCCTGGCGGCGTCTTTTTGGGAAAGAGCGGACAGGGGGACTCCGCTGATTGCGTACAGTCGCGACGTATAGACTCGCACCTTTTTGCCGGTGAGAACGGCAAGCGCCTCGCCGGCGGTCTTCCCGACATTGTCGGTGACGCCGGGACGGAAGCCGACCTCGATGAACCAGTCGCAGCCGGCTGTTTTTGAGCTGTTGATCGCATAATTCTGAACTACCGGATCAGACAGGGGGCCGCCCGCCGCTTTTTCGAGCTCTTCCTGGTCCAGCTCGCCGTCGAGCGTGTAGATCTCGAACGTCCGCACCGAGGCGACGTCTATCCTCAGGTGGCTGATAATTCTCTCTTTTATCTTCTCGCCGAGGGCTTCCCGGATCCCGTTTTTAAAACCAATCTCGATGCGGTTGAGCATGTTCAAACCCCGTTTTTCGTCTGTTTTTGGTTCATTCAAAAACGCGTTTTCAATATCAGATGGGAGGGCAAAAAACAAATAGAACGTTACCCCTTTCTGAGCGTTACGCGGAAAAGCTTGCGGGGAAGGGCTCCTTCCTCGAATTCAGTAACGTTGAGCAGTTCATAGCCCTTCGCCAATTGCTCAACCTTCTGCATACTGAAGAAATGGACTGTGAAACCCCCAACTTCGTACAGATCCTCGCCCCGGTGAATGCCTTTGCCATAATGAAAATCGTTCGTGTTGCGCACCGTATAGACATGAAGCCCATTCGGGCGCAGCACTCGCAGCACTTCGCCGGATAAAGCTTCGAGTTCGGAGGTTGTAAGCGCCATGCAATAAAGCATGTGCGAGTAGCAGGCATCGAATGTCTCGTCGGCAAAGGGGAGAGGTTTGCGGACATCGTGGCTTTGGGCGAAAACGAGCGCGGATAAGCCTGACTGAGCGGCTTTGTCCATGATGGCATTTACGCCGGCCTCGGAATAATCGAGGACATCCACGTGAAAACCATTTCCGGCGAAGAAGAGGGTATCTCTGCCTTGGCCTCCGCCTAATTCGAGGATTCTTTGCTTCCCTTCTTTTTTTAAAAGCTCTGCGGTATCTTGTGCCGGTTCACTGGCCTTGGCCCCGAACATGTCGGCTGTCTCGGAAAATGTCTTGTCCCAGTGTCGCTGTTGTGCGTTCAGTGCTTCCTTCATGGCTGGTTCCTTACGCTAATTAGCCCGCATTAATCTTTGACAATTTTCCCCTTTGCTCATCGCTTTTCCGATATTTCCAGGCATAAGATATGCCCGCTGCCAATAAAATACTGTGGGCGACGGGGAAAGATGAAACTGCTTCTTCAAGTTGGAAATGCACCCCGGAGGGATTCCGGAGTCAAACGTTCAGGCTTTGGTCAATCACGGCGGCGAGCGTGCGGCAGATCTGCTCGGTTTCTTCCTGGGTTGGCCCCTCTGCCATGATCCGGCAGATATGCTGCGTGCCGGAGTAGCGGACAAGCACGCGGCCCTGATCCCTGAGACGCTCCTCCGCCTGGCGGATCGCGGCGGCGATCGCCGGGACTGTTTCTAGTTCAGGTCTGGATTTTACATGCACATTGACGAGAACCTGGGGAAATACATGCATTATTTCAGCAAGCAGGGAGAGGGGTTGGTCTGCCTTTTTCATTGCCGCCGCCACCTGCAGGGCGGTGATAATCCCGTCGCCGGTTGTGTGGTGTTCGAGAAAGATCAGATGGCCGGAATCCTCTCCCCCCAGCGCTGCCCCTTTCGCTTTCATCGCCTCGATAACGAGCCGATCGCCGACCCCGGTGATGACGGAGTCTATCCCCAAGGATTCCAAGGCGATCCGCAGACCGGTATTGCTCATCACCGTCCGAACGACGATATTATTGGTCAATTTTCCCTCATTCTTCATGACCTTGGCGCAGATCGCGAGCATGCGGTCCCCGGTGAGAACATGGCCTTTTTCGTCCACCGCAATCACGCGATCGCCGTCGCCGTCGAAGGCAAACCCGGCGTCGGCGCCCTCTTCCACTACCTTTTTCGCCAGTTTTTCCGGGTGCTGGGAGCCGCAGCGGAGGTTGATGTTTTTGCCGTCCGGCGTGTTGAACAGGGTTGTCGTTGTGGCGCCCAGTTCGGAAAAGACGTCAGGCGCAACGCGATGAGCGGCCCCGTTTGCACAGTCCAGAACCAGCTTCATCCCCGCGAGCGAATGTTCGCGGGGAAAGGATTGTTTCAGAAAGGCCGTATAGCGGCCGGGTGCATCGTCCATTCGGGAGACCCTGCCAAGTTTGGCGGGGGAGGGGACGAGGGCCGGGATTTTTTCGGCGGATACCAGCTCCTCGAGCGCCGCCTCCGTTTCGTCGGGAAGCTTGAACCCGCCCTTGCCGAATATCTTTATCCCATTGTCTTCGTAGGGGTTATGGGAAGCAGAGATGACAATTCCCGCAGCGGCGCGGAGACTGCCGGCAAGAAAAGCTACCCCCGGGGTGGGAAGAATCCCGGCGACTATTGCATCCGCGCCCATGGAGCAGAGCCCGGCGACAAGCGCATTTTCCAGCATGTCCCCGGAAATGCGGGTGTCCCTGCCGATGACAATGCGGGGCGCATGTCCTTCCCTGTCAAGCAGATGGGCGACGGCGCGGCCAATATTCAGCGCCATCTCCGCCGTCATCGGCGCTTTGTTTGCCACCCCCCGAATGCCGTCGGTGCCGAAAAGTTTGCTCATGCGCTTGTGCCTGTTCTCTTTCTATGCGTACTGCCGGTAAGTCGGATCGTACATCGAGGCCCTGATGAAGCCGCCCAGGTCATCCGGTTCCTTCATTTTAGTCAGGCCGCGGGCAAAGACGATTTTCGCGACGGCCACTGCGATATTGAACGACACCTCGCGGATAAGCGCCAGGGAGGGAAAGATACGTCCCATGTCCAGGTCCGCCTGCGTGACCTGGTCGGTCAGCGAACGCGCTGCCGCGGCAAACATTTCGTCGGTGACGGAGGTGGCCCGCGAGGCGACGATGCCGAGGCCCGCTCCGGGGAAAATGTAGGCGTTATTGGACTGTCCCGAGACGAATGTCTGGCCATCGATCACGACAGGTGGAAAGGGACTTCCGCTTGCAAAAACGGCGCGTTTGTCCGTGCAACGATAGGCCGTCTCGGCGGTGCATTCCGACTTGGATGTGGGGTTGGAAAGCGCGAAGATAATCGGCCTTTCATTGATTTTTGCCATGAGGCGCAGAATTTCCTCCGTGAAAGCGCCTGCTTGAGCGGAAGCGCCAATGAGCGCCGTCGGCCGGAGCGACTCGATAGCCGACCGCAGATCCGGCTGGAAAGGATAGTCATGCGCGAACAGAAGCTTGTGCTCGGCCAAATCATGGCGGCTCTTGACGACCAGTCCATGGGAATCGACAAACCAGCAGTTGCGCCGGGCTTCCTCCTCGGACATTCCTTCCAGGGCCATTGCCGAGGCAATAAGGCTGCCCATGCCGATTCCCGCTTCTCCCGCGCCGAGAAAAAGCAGGCGCTGTTCCTTTAATTTTCCCCCAGTTATCTTCAGAGAAGAGAGAACGCCAGCCAGCGCAACGGAAGCCGTTCCCTGAATGTCGTCGTTGAAAAAGGGGTATTGGTCGCGGTATTTTTGCAGCAGGCGAAAGGCGTTAACGTTTCCGAAATCTTCCATCTGGATTAAAGCCTCCGGAAAAACCTCGTGCGCGGCCGCCATGAATTCATCGATCAGTTCGTCATAGGCTGCTCCCCGCAGGCGGGGTTCCTGAAGCCCGATATAGTTTGGCGATTGCAGGAGTTCCTGGTTGTTTGTGCCGACGTCGATGGTAATCGGCAGGCAGCCGTCGGGATCTATGCCGGCGTACCCCGTGTAAAGCGACAATTTGCCGATCGGGATTCCCATGCCGTTCGCCCCCAGATCGCCGAGGCCGAGGATGCGCTCGCCGTCGGTTACGACTATTACCCGCACGGCGCGATACCAGTTC
This sequence comes from Syntrophobacterales bacterium, assembly GCA_019429105.1. Classification (NCBI taxonomy): domain Bacteria; kingdom Pseudomonadati; phylum Thermodesulfobacteriota; class Syntrophobacteria; order Syntrophobacterales; species Syntrophobacterales bacterium. The sequence goes on along the minus strand of JAHYJE010000001.1, from coordinate 55,522 downwards.
TGAAGGACCTTCTTGATTTGGCCGCGGTCGTATTTTGTAAGGTATATGCCGCGGGGGGAACTAAAAATATTGCTGAATTCCTGGCAGGCGAGGCCCACGGTCGGCGTGTAAACGAGGGGGGCAATTTCTTCGACATGATTGATGAGGGTTTGGTAGAACAGTTGCTCGTCACGGTCCCGGAGATCGGAAATGCACAGGTATTTTTCCAGATCATTGGGTTTCTTTCGGAGACGGTCCAGCACCTGGTCAACCCTTTCTTGCTGGGTGAAAATCTTCGGCGGCAGCAGCCCCCGCAGCCCGAAAGTTTCGCGTTCTGCCGCGGTGAAGGATGTTCCCTTGTTCAGCATTGGCTCCCGGAGCAGGGCAACCCCCCTGGGAAGACGTGCTGTTTCCTCGTTCTTTAAAGTTGTTGTCATAAGAAATCTCCTTTCAATTAAGTAACTTATAAAGTTATCGCCCCTTCTTACGAAAGGCGCTTTTTTTTAGTTTTGGGGCAAGCCCTTCCAGCCCTGATGGGTGCCAAAGCGGGTTATCAATGCCGCCCCCAGCCCGATCACGATGGAGATCGCCTTTATCATCCAGCCCAAATAGGGGATCCAGCCGATAATCCAGATAATAACGAGGCCCCAGAATGTCTGCCGGACAACGCCCGCGTCTCCCTTGCCGGCGAGGCGCAGCGCCCAGGCGCCGATGAGACGGCTTACGGCAATGAAGCCGAGCAAGGCCGTCAGTACGACCAGGATCACCTCCAGCGGAATCAGCGCGATGCCGATGACCGAGATGGTCAGAAGCAGCGCCAGCGGGGCGATCGCAATCAGGGCAAGAACTCCGGTCAGGATGACCTTGAGGGTGTTTTCGCTGATTGCCTCCGAAACCATTATTACCTGCTTTGGCAAGAGCGCGGCCGTCAGCAGCGCCATGCACAGGATGACAGTCAGCATGGAAAGCGAAATGAGCGCGAAGACCCAGGACCAGCCATCCCATTGGCTGTTTATTGAATTTATTAATGTTTCGTAGATGTTTGTGGAGTTGATTTCCGTCAGATTGCCGCCGATTTCGGCATCTTTTGCCACTACTATCACACCGCCGACGGAGGCGACATCTCCTTTTACGACAGCCGTTTTTGTGAGTACGACCGAACCGCCAATTGCCAGGACGCTGTCGTCAACCGTGCCTTTTACGGTGATCTGACCCATGATTGCTATAATCCGCCTGACTTTCTCCCCTTTTTCTATCGTGATGTCTTTGCCGAGGCGGATGACGCTTTTGTCGTTGGCGGCAAAGGCGGGCGCTGTAACAAACAGCATCGTCGCTAAGACAAGCAGCAAAAAAAAGGCGCGTTGAAGATTGGTCTTGATTGTCATGAAGGCAGCCTCATATTTATTTTTCATGCTGTTTTGCGCCGCTGCCGGAAATACTCAATTGCCCCGGGCAGTACGGAGATGATGATTATCGAGATTATAACCAGCGTGAAGTTGTCTTTTACAAAAGAGATGTTTCCAAAGAAATAGCCCCCGAAAATAAACAGCGAAATCCACGAGATGCCGCCGATTACGTTATAGGAGATGAAGCGGGAATAGCTCATCCGCCCGATGCCCGCGACGAACGGGGCAAAGGTTCGGATAATCGGCATGAAGCGGGCGATGATGATCGTTTTTCCTCCGTGTTTTTCATAAAACTGATGGGTCTTTTCGAGATAAGCTTTCTTGAAGAAACGGCCGTCCTCTTTCTGAAACACCTTCGGCCCAAGGTAGTGGCCGATTGCATAATTCACTGAATCGCCGGCGATTGCGGCGAGGGAAAGGACGATAAAGAGCAGTTCCACTCCCAGAGGTCCCTTCAGGTAGGGGTTGGCGGCGAAGGCGCCGAGGCCGAAGAGCAGCGAGTCGCCGGGAAGTATCGGCGTCACGACCAGGCCGGTCTCGCAGAAGATGATAAGAAAGATGACAAGGTATGTCCAGCCCCCGAAATACTGCAGGACATCGGCCAGATGCCTGTCTAAGTGCAGGAAGAGGTCGATAAAATTGAAAAGAAAATCTATCATGCTGTATCTCGTTTTCCCCTGAGGCAATTGCAAAACTATTTGTCATTCCCGAAAGCGGAGCTTAATGTACACAATGCTTCTATCGGGAATACGGTTTTTCAAGCAGTTAGAACCAGATTATGAACATTAAACTTCGTTTTCCCGCTTAAAATCATTGCGGGAATGACAGAATGTGGGAGTTTTGCAATTGGCTCCTCCGGTTAAAAATTTTCTGGTTCATCCTGCACGCATCCGTCCGGACTTTCCCTCTTTCGTAAAAAACCAATGTACTATATGGTTGCTGTTAAGTTCTGTCAATGACAAAGGGATGTACGAAAAGAGATTTTTAACTGCGAAGATGGGCATTTTGTAGGCGGTTAGGGGGATGGCGGTGAATAACTACGCGAGATCACACAAAACTCAGAGTTCCGCCGTTTTCTTAAAATCGCAGTTGCATCCCTAAGGAAGTTGCGCTATCAGTCCAAACAACCTGAGCAAGTTATCTTGCGGCAATTATTTGCAGAAAAGAGAAAAGCCATGAAAAGATTCGGTTTCTTGATCGTCCTGTTGGTTTTGTTTCTTGTCCCGTCATTTTTCCCCGGCGCGCTTTACGGGGATGCCGGGTTGCCGGGCAAAGAGGCAAAGAAGCTTACCTTCCTGTTTACCCATGATCTCCATTCCCATTTTCTCCCTGATATTGTTCCTGAAAACGGCGGCCGCAAAAAGCAGGGCGGCTACGCGCGTCTGGCAAGCCTGATCGGGCGCGAACGGGGAAAGGCGGCCGGGCGCAGCATTCTTGTTGATGCGGGTGATTTCTCGATGGGGACGGCTTTTCATACGGAGTTTCGCGAGGAGGCCCTGGAGCTGCGCCTGATGGGGGAGATGGGATACGATGTCGTCGCGCTGGGCAATCACGACTACGACTTTCGCCCGGCGGGGCTGGCCGCGATGCTCCGGTCAGCCCGCGCGAAAGGAAGCCGGCTCCCGGCGCTTGTCGCCTCCAATGTGGCGTTTGCCAAGGATGACAACCGGGATGACAGTCTGCAGGCTGCCTTTGGCGAATACCCCGTTTCCGGGTACAATGTTTTGGAAATAAACGGAATCCGGATTGGATTTTTCGCGATAATGGGGCGCGACGCCGCGGATGACATGCCCTTTGCGAAGCCTGTCTCTTTCGCCGACCCGGTGGAGCGCAGCCGGGCAATGGTTGAACTTCTCCGCACCAGGGAAAAGGTTGATTTGGTCGTCTGCCTCTCCCACTCCGGGACAAAGTCCGTGAAGTCGCATTCCGAGGACGAGCTCCTGCCGGAAAAGGTTCCCGGGATTGATGTCGTCATCAGCGGTCACACCCATACGACCCTGCCGCAACCGATAGTCGTCGGCAAGACGGTCATAGTCTCGTCAGGGAGTTCCGGCGCCTATCTCGGGGCGCTTGATCTGGACATTTCCCGGGAAACGGGCGTCGTCGTCTCTTCCTATCGTTTGGAGAAAACTTCCGCCGAGATTCCGGAAGACAAGGCGATTGCCGGAAAAATTGAGATATTTAAAAAACTGGTCGATCAGCGGTATTTCGCTTCGTTCAATTTTAGTCATGACCAGATAGTTGCCGAAACCGCTTACGATATGGCCTCTCCCGCCTATCACCAGACAAGGCTTCAGGAAAACGGGATCGGGAACATGATCGCGGACGCCTTTCGTTTTGCGGTGCGGCAGGCGGAGGGTAAAGATTACCGGCATATTGATATCGCGCTGACCACCGACGGCCAGATCAGGGATACTTTTCTGGCAGGAAAAATCAGTGTTGCCGATGTCTTCAAGGTTTTGCCCCTGGGACTGGGGATGGATGGCCGGCCCGGCTACCCGCTTTTGTCGGTTTATCTGACCGGAAAAGAGATCGCCAGCATGCTCGAGGTGCAGCCGACGATAGCGTCGCTGAAGCCCGACGCCTATATGCAGGTCGCCGGCGTCCGGTTTTCCTGGAATCCGCACCGCGTTCCCTTTGACCGCGTAGTCTCGATCGCCGTCCAGGACGAAAACGGCGCTTTCGTTCCGCTCGTTGCCGACAAGCTCTACCGCATCTGCGTGAATGCCTATACGGCGGGAATGCTCGGGTTTGTGACCCGGGCGTCGCACGGTTTGATAAAACTGACGCCGAAGGACGCAGCCGGAAAGCCGGTATCCGATATGAAACTGCTGAGAATAGACGCAGATGCCGAAAAAACCGGCGTTCAGGAACTGAAAGAATGGGCGGCTCTGACTTCCTATTTCCAATCGCTGCCGGACAGCAACAAAGACGGGGTAGGGGAGCTGCCGAGAGAATACCGGAATCCCGACCGGCGGGGCGTTTCTGCGCCGTCGTGGAACCCCGTCCGCCTCCTGGAGGGCGCCGGCTGGATCACCGTAAGCGCCGTCGCATTATTTGCCTTTATCTTGGTTGCCCTGGCATTTCTTGTCCGCTGGGCAGTGCGGCGCATGACGAAACGATGAAACAGCCACGGTGGTGCGCCGTCACAAAGAAGTGTGAAAACAGGCCAGGCGAGGCGCCGGCCCGACCGGCAGATTGAAAATAACCTGGCTTTCCCCCTTGCTTAGTCGGGGATTGCAGTTAGAGAATTCATTAAAACGGCGGTGATGAAGAGATTATGGAGGATTTGATGCTCACAAGCGGCGCGGGGTTGTTTTTAATCATCCTCGTTTTGTTTTTTCTGCTTTTTCGTAAAGTCTCGGGAGAAATTGTCAGTCTCAGACAGGAACTCCTCCTGCTTTCACAGTTGTCGGAGCGGGCCGAGCGGGCCGTAGGCGTCGAGCTCGGTCGAAATCGCGAGGAGACGCTCCTGGCGCTTCGGCAGGCGCGGGAGGAGATGGCGGGCACGCTCAAAGGGGTCGGAGATACGCTGTATGGTCATTTCGACACGTTAACTCGGACAACCGAGCAGAAGCTCACGCTGCTCCGGGAAGTGGTGGAGAGGCGCTTGGGGACAATTCAGGAGGACAACGCCCGGCAGCTTGAGCGGATGCGGGAAACAGTGGACGAAAAGCTCCAGGGAACCCTGGAAAAGAGGCTGGGCGAGTCATTCAAGCAGGTGGGAGAGCGTCTCGAACAGGTCTCCCGGGGTTTGGGCGAGATGCAGTCCCTGGCCGCCGGCGTCGGCGATTTGAAAAGGGCACTGACGAACGTCAAGGTGCGGGGGACGTGGGGCGAGGTGCAGTTGGGGGCGATGCTGGAGCAGGCGCTCGCCCCGAATCAGTACTCAGCCAATGTGGCCACAAAAGGCGGAGGCGAACGGGTCGAATTCGCAATCAGGCTGCCCGGGCAAAGCGCTGACAAAAATGAGATTGTCTGGCTTCCGATCGATGCGAAATTTCCCCTTGAGGACTACCAGCGACTTGTTGACGCCCAGCAGGAGGGCAACGCCGAAGCCGCAGAAGCTGCCGGAAAGCAATTGGAAAGCAGCGTCCGGCGCTGCGCCGCCGACATTGCGGGAAAGTATCTGAATCCGCCGCAAACGACCGATTTTGCAATCATGTTTCTGCCGACGGAGGGGCTCTTTGCCGAGGTGATCCGCCGGGGCGGCCTTGTCGAACAGTTGCAGCGGGAATTCCGGGTGGCGATTGCCGGCCCGACCACCCTCTGGGGACTCCTCAGCAGCCTGCAGGCGGGTTTCCGAACGCTGGCGATCCAGCAGCGCTCGGCGGAGGTTTGGCGACTGCTCGCGGCGGTAAAGACGGAGTGGTCTAAATACGGGGAGATACTGTCCCGGGTGCAAAAGAAGATCCACGAGGCGTCGGAGACGATCGAGCAGGCGCAGACGCGGTCGAGGGCGATCGGAAGAAAGCTTAAGGATGTGGAGGTTATGCCAACGGCGGATGCAACCGATCTCCTTTTGGATGATGCCGAGGAGAAAAATCAGTGATGCGAGCGGAGGCGCAAGAGGAACTTTTAATTTCCGTTTTTTACGTCAGCGGGATAATAACAAATATGATCCCTTTTTCGCGCCGTCGGTAAAACCCCACGGGGCAGGAGTTCTCCCCCGCCCCGTGGGGTTGATGCCATTCGCCTTTATAAAATACAAAGCGCTCAGTGTATCTTAATCGGACTTACTTTCTGTGATGCGCCGACCTTGTTGCCGGCAACATGGCACTTCTGGCAATTGACCTCTCTGGTCAGATTGTGGGAAGGCCACGACTCCATTACCAGGTGTTTGACCGCCATCGGGACAACCATCTTAGTTTCAGCGTCGCGTTGGACGCCCAACTCCGCGTCATGGCACCCCGCGCAAGTAACATCCTTGTGGAGGGTTTTCATTGCCTTGTCCGCGTGGCAGTTCACGCACTGCGTCTTGCCGCCCGTTCGGCCGCCCTGTTCCGTATTCTTGAGCAGGATATCGTGCAGTTCGGTATGGCAATCCGTGCAGAGTTGCATGGATTTATGCACCCCGCGTTTGGCTGAAAGTTGCAACTCCGGCACCTGCGGGTGGCGGCGGATGCCTGTGCCGTGGACGCCAATTGCGGCCTTGGTTTTGTCGCCCTGGTAGTAGCCGACATGGCACGCGGCGCAGATGTCGTTGGATTTGGTCAGCGCGGCCTTGCCGAGGAATTCATGCGAGGCGACATTCACGGTCCAGTCCATTGCCGATTCGGTCATCGCGGCTTTGGCAGTGTCGCTTTCCTTGTCGTACTTTGTCCACAGATCGATGACGTTGCCTGCCTTCTTTTGCTTGATCTGAGTTTTCCAGTGGCAGGTGCCGCAATTGGTCCGAATATGGCAGCGACTGCAGTCGGCTTCGTTGCCGGCAAAGGTTTCGTTAATGGTATAAACCTTGCCGTCCGTACCCTTGATTTTTTGCGCGACGCGCGGCTTGCCGTCCGCCTCGAATATCATATCCTTGATGGTCGCATGTTCGCTCTTCATGAAGGCCGCGTAGCGGGCATCCTTATGGCACGCGAGACAGGCGCTGCCATCAACGACGTAGAAATTGCGCGTCTTGGTCGTGTCCGCATTCTTGGCGCTGAAGCGCGCCCAACTGCCGTAAGTGCGCTTGGCGTTGTGCGGCGGCGTAGGTTTCATTCCCGTGTGACAGGAGAGGCATTCGGCCTTGCCGTGCTTCCCCGCGGCGTAGGCGGCCGCATCCACGTAAAGCGGCACGCTTTCGCTGCCGACTTTCATGGCCAGATTCTTGTTGCTGTGACAGGCGAAGCACTTGGCGTTTGCGGAAGGCGCGGGTGCGGCAGAATCGGATTTCGCTACCATTGTGCAGGCGGTATAAGTGGAGGTTACAAGGAAGATACCCACAATAGCGATAAAAAATGCCATTCTTCTTTTCATAATTATTCTCCTCATCTTAGTTTTGCGCTGACGGTGGACGCTCCACCTCAAACGACATCAAGGCCCTCAATGCATCCGGCGTGCCAGTTTTCTCTCTATGCAAAGATGTCAAGAAGCGGTCGGTTATACGCCAGTTTCTGAAAGCGAAACCTGATGTTCATAAATGGATGTCGTCACCGCCGCTTTTTACCTGTTGAAATGAACCAGCAACTTGCTGATTTCAACAAGCGACGTTATAGCGTTTGCGTGATGGATGCAGTTGTCGGTTGGACTGGAGAGAGTATCGAAAAGGAGATGACAAGGGCGGCATGGTAATTGCGTCATCACCTTCATGGCTTCCCTGAAGGTCCTGATCGTGGACGACAATAAACTGTTATGCTGGGGGATGGGGCGGATGCTCGAAAAGAGGAACGTTGCCCATCAGATCGCAGAGGACGGCAAGAACGCGCTGGCTGAGCTGCGCGCAACCTTTTACGATCTCGTTTTCCTGGACATCCACTTGCCGGATGCGAACGGTCTTGATCTGATGCAGGAAATCCGGAGGATCTCGCCGGGCACGAAGGTGGTCATTATCAGTTCGGACGGGTCGGAAGATAATGTTCGGCGGGCGCTCGCGGCGGGCGCCCTGAGGTTCATGGAGAAACCTTTCGACAGCGCAGAGTTGATGACAGCGCTCGCAGCGGTTCTGCCAGGGCAATAGCCGCCCTCCTGCTCTCCGGGCGGAAAGAAAACTCACTCCAGTCCAAATTTCTGAATCTGATAGCGTAAGGACTGATACGTGATGTTCAGGAGTTTCGCGGCGACAACCTTGTTCCGGTTTCCCCGTTCCAGTGCCTGGATGATGAAATCTTTTTCCACATCGTCGAGGGAAATTCCTCCTTCGGGCAGCCTAAACGCTGCTTTTGTGCGATCTTCTGCCGCTGCCGCAGGTCGAATCATGTCCTGAGGCAGTTGCTCAGGCCTTATCAGCTCTGATTTTTCCAGCACGACGAACCGTTCGATCACGTTTCTCAGCTCCCGTACGTTGCCGGGCCAACGATAGTCCTTCATCAGCTCCTCGGCTTCTCGCGAAAATCCTTTCAAAGAGGTATTGTTGTAGCGCCTGCAGAACCAGGAAAGGAAATGCCCGGCCAGCGCCGGGATGTCCTCTTTTCTTTCCCGCAAGGGAGGAAGGTGGATGGAAAAGGCATTCAGGCGGTAATAGAGATCCATTCGAAACTCCTGCGCCGCGATTGCCCTGGTCAAATCCCGGTTCGTAGTTGCCATAACCGTGACATCGACGGGTATTTCCATCCCGCCGCCAATGCGCCGGACCGCCTTTCGCTCGACGATCCGCAGCAGTTTGCTTTGGAGATCCTGCTTCATGTCGCCGATTTCGTCGAGCAGGATCGATCCCTTGTTCGCCAGCTCGAACACGCCTTTTTTCTCGGCTTTGGCATCGGTAAAGGCGCCCTTTTCATATCCAAAAAGTTCGCTCTCCAGGAGGGATTCAGGCAGGGCGCTGCAATTTATCGGGAGAAACGGGGCGCAACGCGCTCCCTCCTCCCCGTGACGGAGCCGATGGATATGGCGGGCGAGAACCTCCTTCCCTGTGCCGCTTTCCCCGGTGATCAGCAGCGTGGAAACCTTGGCGGCCGCCATTTTCGCTGCCTCCGCCTTGATCTCTTGTATGGCAATTGCGTTTCCGATGAAATGGTTATCGGAAAAATCGGAGCTGGCCAGCCGGAGGCATTGGACTTCCCGTTCGAGCCGATCCTTTTCGATGGCTTTGTGGACAACGATCTCAACCTCCTCGAGGTCGAAGGGTTTGGTCAGATAGTCCACGGCGCCGAGCTTCATCGCCTTGATTGCCGTCTCGGCGGTGTCGTCGGATGTCAGCATTATGACCTGCGCAGTGATCCGGTTTTCGGTGAACTCCTGCAGAATCTCAATCCCGTTTTTACCGGGGAGTTTAATGTCCAGCAGGACTACGTCGGGTTGGAAGGATTTGGCCAGGGCCAATGCGTCCTGGCCCCGCTGGTCGGCAAGGATTTCGTACCCCTGCTTCTTCAACGACCGTGTGAGGGCTGAGAGAATCAGGCCGTCGTCGTCTATGATCAATAACTTCCCCTTCACTGCCATGTCGCCCGCACCTCCTCCTCACCTTTCCTGACGGGCAGGACGATGCAAAAGAGGGCGCCTCCCGCGGGATCGTTCTGTGCGTAAATGGCGCCGCCGTGCTGCTCGATGATCTGCTTGCAGATCGCCAGTCCGAGCCCGGTGCCTTTAGCTTTAGTCGTTACGAAGGGGCTGAATATCCGCGCCGACATCTCCGGTTCGATCCCCCTGCCCGTATCCTTGATATCGATGCAGATCGAATCACTGGACGCATCGTACCGAGTTCTCACCGCCAAGGTTCCTCCCTGCGGCATTGCGTCGCCCGCATTCAGGAACAGATTCAAAAATACCTGCTGCAACTTGACTGGATCGGCCATTGTCTGGGGAAGACAATCTCCCATGCTCTTTCGTATGTCAATACCGCAGGATGCCGGCGAGGAAGGGCCGTGCGAAACCAGATAAAAATCAATGGTCATTTCCATAACTCCGTTGATACTCACCATCTCCCATTGCGGTTTGGGAGGTTTGGTAAAGTTCAGGAAGCCCTTCATCAGGGTATCCAACTTTCCTACCTGCTCCACAATCTGGGCGAACATGTCCCGGTCCTCCTCGTTCAGAACCAATTCCTCCGAGAGCAGGTTCACCGCCGCCTTGATCCCCGCCAGGGGATTCCTGACCTCGTGACCGAACCCCGCCGCCAACTCTCCCACGACCACCATCTGCTCCGTTCGCTGCATCTTCTGCATCTGCTCCTTGAGTGAGCCCGCCATCTCGTTGAAGGAGGTCGCCAGTTCTCCGAATTCGTCCTTCAAACCATCGATTCTATGGTCCAAAGAGCCGCCCTTCAGATGCCGTACGGCAGCCAGCAAGATGTTCAAAGGGCTGGTCAGCGCCCGAACGAAGAGAAAACCAAGGGTCATCAGGATGAGGGGGGCCATGGCGATCAGGATGAAGAGCATGGCTTTGGTAATCGCGATCTGGTGGAATACCTCCCGGGTGCTCGACTCAAGGTTTCTGCTCGTCAAGGCGATGATGCCGTTAACCTTTGCGATCAGTTCCCGGCCCCTCCGGACAGCCTCGTCCTGCTCCGCTTCCCGCCGGGCGCGGCTCGCGTCGAGCGTCAGAACGTGGCTCAGAAAGTCCTCATATTGCTCCGTTTGACCCTTCAGGCCGACCAGATCTTCCATGACCTGCGGCGAGTGGTGGCATTGGAAGCAACGGTCGACCATCTTTCCCATCTGGATGCCGTGTGCAACGATGGTGTTGACGCCACTGGCGTAGCGGGTGCCGCGCCAGGCAAGGTCGGTCTGCACCCGTTTGATTTGCAGCAGCAGATGCTCCCGCAGTATTTCGACTTGATGCAATTGGACCAGTTGGTCGAGTCGCGAGGTTGCCCTTTCGACGGTGACGATGATGTAGGCGCCGAGCAACATGAAAAGGAGCGATCCGATCCCCAGTCCAATAAGTATTCGCTTCTTCATTCTTCTGCGGGAAATTTGAAGCCTGCGAGGTCAATCCCCAGTTCGCTCGCGTATGTCATTACAGGTTTGTAGTCGGCATCGGTAGTCACGATGAATCGGCGTGCCCCGAAGGCCTTGAGCACTTTAGCCCCTTCCGGATCGGCGTGCATGGCAAGCAGCGCGTCAACAAGCTTTTTTTTCAAGGAGTCTGCGATCCCCTGCCGCAGGGCCAACGCATTTTCCGGCACATCGTCGGATTTTTCCAGGATCAACAGTTCACGGTGTACCCGCGGATTCTCCGCGGCGAACCGTTGATAGACGGTATTTTTCGATACCCCGACGTCCGCCTTGCGATCGAGGATGTCGTCGATCGTTCCTTCATGGGTTCCGGCATTGTAGATTTCCTTGAAAAAGGCGGCTTGGTTGCGGACCCCTGCTCTCTTCAGGAAAACCGACGGGAAAAGATACCCGGCAGTGGTTGCCCGTGCCACCAAGGCGAGCCGTTTCCCCTGCATCTGCCGGACCGTGCGTATGCCGCTGTCCTTCCGGACGAAGATGAGCCCATTATAAGAGGATGTCCCGTCGGGGTATTCCGGTCGGGCGAGGACTGTAACGCCCAGTTGCGCGTGTGCCAGCAAATAGCTGAAACTCCCGAAAAAGGCGCCGTCGAGTTTCAAAAACTGGAAGTTTTCGATGACATTGCCGCGGTACGTGAGAACCCTCAGCCGGATAGGGACGCCTGTTTTTTTTGCCAGATAGTTGGTGACGGGTTCGTATCGCCTGATCTGCTTGAAGATGTTGTGTTCGGGAAGCAGCCCGATGTTGAGAGCCTCTCCCTGAAGGGGCCTTGGCGGAGCCGTTGTTTCCAGCGTGTCGCAGCCTGTCGCGAAGGCCAAACAGAGGGAAAGCGCCACCAGAAATTTCTTCGTGTTGCGTCTTCTTAGCATTGAGGCACGCAGTCCTTTTTTCTTCGTTTCCTGTTCACGGTCAAAGTATAGATAAAAATTAATCTGTCACCTTTTTAGCCGAAACGCTTCCTCAGCTCGAAGAGCTGCGCCGACTCTCCGATCATGACGAGCCGGTCGCCTGCCTTGATGGGGCGTTCGGAGTCCGGATTGATATCGTACTTGCCTGTCGCTTGTTCCAACACCGCCACAAGGAGGGGGGCATGGCCCTCGGCTCCCTTCACGTCGCGGACTGGCCTTCCCACAAAGGGAGAGCCTTCCGGGACGGCAACCTCATCGAAGCGGACGACGCTGTTCCGTTCCCGCATCATGGCATCCAGAAAGCCGACCGTTGCCGGGCGGACCATCTCGGAAACCATGCGCAGTCCGCCGATGTACTGGGGATTGATGACATTGTCGGCGCCGCTCCGCAGGAGCTGGTGACGCACCGTCAGCTCTCTCTGGGTGCTGACTACCCGGATATTGGGATTGAGGCCCTTGGCGGTTAGCGCCAAAAAGGCGTTGTACTGGTCAGTGGACAGCACAGCGAAGATTCCGGTCGCCTTCATCACCCCGGCGCGCTTCAGGGTTTCCTCCTCCGTCGCATCCCCTTCCACAACCTTGATGCCGTCAGCGATTAGCCTCTCTGCGGTCTCCCTGTCCTGTTCAACCACGACGAAAGTTCTCCCCGTTTTTCCCAGTTCATCCATGATCACCCGAGCGGAATGGCTCGCGCCGCAAACGATGTAGTGACCGGAAAGCTTTGCGATTTCCCTCTCCATACGCCTCCTTTTTAGCACAACGGACAGCTGCCCCTCCACGATGATGGAGGTGAGCGTCGAAAACGCGTAGGCGACGATGCTCACGCCGCTTAAGATAAGAAACAAGGTGAAAACCCGGCCTGCGGGGGTGAGGGGGTGCGTTTCCCCGTAGCCCACTGTGGCGAGGGTGATCACCGTCATGTAGAACGCATCGAAAGGCGCCCAGTCCTCGATGATTCTGTATCCGGCTGTTCCGGCCAAGAGGGTGAAGACGAGGAGCCCGGCGACGCTCGCGAGGCGTTTGTGCATCTCAGAGAGGCTGGTCATATTTTTTAGGCAAGCAGGCCTGTTTCCCCCGATAATTTAGCTTGATGGCTTTCACTTTTGCCGCTTGGCTCTCCGACTTTGTCATGGCGCTTAAAACCTTGCCGACTCACCAATAGCATAAAACGAAAGAATAGAGAAAGAATAATTGCGGAAAGGACTGTAATAATGATATGAACAAATCGTTGTGTGAATCGGCCGATACTCTAACAATGGCAATCTGACGGAGCTATTGATGGAACAGTTTAAGAAGATTTTGATCTTGGATAACGAAATTGAAGCAAAGCTTCTCGATTCCATTCTTGCCGAGCGAGACATTCCTCATCGCATCAAGAGCTATCACGATTCAGCATACGATGGAATCTATCAAGCCCAGAAGGGTTGGGGCGTTGTTATGGCGCCTGAAACTTTTAAAGAAATAATTTTGTATATCTATCAAGATTTACCCCTGAAGAATCAGGACACTGATGAGGATAATATTCCTTGACTTTGTTTAGAATGGGAGTACGCTTCAGTCAACATACTGATTGGCTAATAATGCTGAATAATAGTGCTTCCCAAATAGGGAAGTGAAAATGACTTCCAGGCCCTGTCTCTTATGATGTGACGGGGCTTTTCGTTTTTTGACGGAGGAAAATGACGGGCATTGGCTTTTGTATCGGTTTGTGAAGGAGGGTGAAATGAATATCCATTTGGTTGAACCGTTGAATCACTTTGTAAAGCTGAAAGACGACGTATGGGAAAGCGGTTCGTGGGGAGTGGCTGATGAGCAAGCGAAAAAATTGGTTGGCGGCAAAATCTATTTTCACAAAAAGCGTCAGGAGCCATCGTTTTATGGAGGAACAATACTCGGATACAGGATTCAGCCGGATGGCGAATATCAGGGAAAGATTGTCTTCCAGCTCCAGCATAGCCAGTCCTGCAGAAATGTCAGAACTGGCAAAGCAGGTTGGAGCAAGGGCATAAAGATCATGGAGATTGAGCAGTAACTGCAATTGAGGCTCGTTGCTCAGCCGCCGGGAGGCCACTCTTCTGATTCCTCTTCCTCTTCCATTTCTTTCAGGCGCAGTTTTGCCTGTCGCTTTTTCCGTGCGTACCCGTAAACGAAGATGAGCGCCGCAATGAACCAGAACGTCGAAACGCTCGTGATGATCGGGATCCAGGAGACGCGGAGTTTCAGATAGACTAACCAACGTTCCTCCAGCGTGGCGATGTCCATTCCGGTCCCCCGCCGGAGCGCCCCCTCCAGATCCCCGTAGCGGGTGTAGTCCCGGATCAGCCGCTGGAATGCCTCCTGCCCCAACTTGTTGATGAGAAAGGATACAAACATGAAGCCCTCCGCATAGGCCAGCTCTGCCGGCTCCTGCTCAGAGGGAAACGACAGGGTGAGAGTACGCAGCGGTATGAGCCGGCCCATCAGGGCGGCTCTTGTCAGGACAGAGGTTCGGGAAAAGGTCCACTCCCTTGCCTCGTACATCGCCAGTCCCTCGTTCAGCCACGTCGGAACAGTCACCCCCGCGAGGGCTCGTCCCAGCGCTATGTGGCTAAACTCGTGGGCAAAGACAGCGACGGGGTCGATCCTGCTCCCCTTGATTGCCCGAGGCGAAAGCAGGACAATGACATTCTCCGCAAAATAGGCAACCCCAATGCTCCAGAGCGGAACCGAGGCCCCGCCCGGCTGGACTTCCCGAAATGTTTCCAGCGTAGGGCAGAGAAGTATCTCCGTCTTTTCAGTAAAATCCCTGCCGATATCAGCGATGACCCTCTCCCGGATGCGGAGGGATTCGCGCTTCAGCTTCCCGGCAAGCCCTTCGTCGCCCGCCGTGTAACGGATGACGAAATGGCTGTTTTCCATGCGGAGTTCCTCATGGAAGCCTGCATCGGCACCGGGAACGAACATGAGAAGGAAGAGGATGATGGACGGTAAGGTTTTTCTCATGTCAGGGCCTGCCCTCTCTTTTGACTTACGGAACTGCATTTTGGATAGCGGCAAAATCAAAGAGATAAAAAACCCCGGAGAGGGCATCTTCGGGGGCGTTTTGCGTCCGGACTTGCGTCCGGGTGAAAAGGTGAGGGGTTATGTTTATAACCCCCCGCACATATTGGCGTCCCCACGGGGATTCGAACCCCGGTTACCGGCGTGAAAGGCTGATGTCCTAGGCCTCTAGACGATGGGGACAATCTATCTTTATCGGCTTGGTCTCATTAATTTAACCCGACCATCCGCAGCCGTCCGGAAAGCGGGGCTTATACAATGCACTTCAGGGAGATGTCAAGCGACAAATTAAAAAATTACCGGTTCGCGGAGAATAGCCTCCCTTGCCCCCGCTGCGAGCGCCGCGATTTCCGGGTGTGTCTCGCGCAGCGACATCAACTGGCGGAGGTTGTCGGCTGTCCGCAGGATCAGCATCGCCAGGTCTCCTTCGGCGATCCCCGTTCTCTTGACTATTCTGTCCCAGGCGCCGCCCATTGCCCATTCATAAATGATCACCGCCGGCCAGAGCGTCAGCGTAGATACAGGAAAATCGCGCTCCTTCAGACGTTCCGAGAGGGGCGAAACGGCCTTGAAAACACGGTTGCAGGCGCGGGTCAGCCGGCCGGGGAGATCCTTTTTTATTAACGTTGCCTCCTGATCGCCATCATAGACGAACGGGGCAATGGCGGCGGCAAAGAGATACACGTCGTTCCGCGGCAGGACTCCCTGCCGCAGGCATTCGGCGATCAAGAGCGGTTGGTCGAGCCGCAATTTGGAGGCCCAGACTCCGTTTTCAGTCAGGCGCTCATCGCCGCCGACGAACCCTTCATCCTTAAGCATCTTCAGGTGGCGCTGGAAGTCGCTCCAGAGATCAGTTTGTTCGCCTTGTTCTTTTCTCCCCTGTTTCCGCTGATACGCGGCGAAGGAGTGAGAAAAGATATTGCGAATGTCCTCAGGCGTCTGGGAAAGCAGCAGATTCAGAGCCATCGAGAAGTCACTGCGCAACTGGCTTGCGATTGCCTCCGGTTCGCGAAAGAGTAGCTTGCGCACGTGGATCATGTCCATGAAGCGTCCGGGAATGGTCAGCATGAAGCCGATTCGGTCCTGGCCGCGCCTTCCGGCCCGCCCGGTCATCTGGTGAAATTCCGTGCCGCTCAGCGGGGAAAACTCGCTGCCGTTGAAGAGGTCAGAGTTCAGCAGGACAATCGTCCGGGCGGGGAAATTTACCCCTGCGGCGACCGTTGATGTCGCAAAAATCGCCCGCAGGTGACCGTTTTTCATCATTGTTTCGACAAAAAATTTCCAGGCGGGGAGCTGCCCGCCATGATGGGCGGCGACGCGGGCCGTTTTGAGCTCATGGAGCTGTTGATGGTTCTGAAGGTAGGGAGCGCCCTCAAGACTGGCGGCGAGGTCGCGCTCGAAATCAGCGGACGAGTCGGTCGCGGGGGAACACATTGCGAGGGCGGCGTCACATTCGGAACGTGATTTAAGGAAAAATATCGCCGGCAACAGATGGTGATGTTCGAGCACCTCCAGCATCTCGCCAAAACTCGGCAGACCCCGCCCCCAACGTCCATGGCGCTGGTTGACGAATTCATCGATCTTGGCGAAAAGTCGATTTCCCTCGATGAGCGGCATCAGACGGCCGGAGGGGTGCAGAAAAAGAGGATAGAGCGGAACCGGCCGCTTGACCTCCCGGATCACGCGACAGGGTTTGTTTCTGATGGAGGACAGCCAGCCGGCTATTTCTTCAGCGTTGCCGATCGTTGCGGAAAGCAATAACAGGTTGATGCGCGAAGGAAGGTAGATCATGATCTCTTCCCAGACGACCCCCCGGTCGCGATCGCCGAGGAAATGGGCCTCATCGAGGATGACGAGGTCGAAATTGAGGTCCTTCCCGCTGTGCATTGCGTCGTAGAGCTGGTTGCGCAGTATTTCGGTGGTGCCGACAATAACGGGGGCGGCGGTATTTTCCTTGGTATCGCCGGTTACGATCCCGACGTTTTCCATTCCGAAAAGCTCGCCGAATTCCACCCATTTGGAATTGCTGAGCGCCTTCAAAGGGGAGGCGTACCAGGAGCGGCGGCCGTTTGCGAACACGGTGCGCATCGCCTCGGTGGCGATCCATGTTTTTCCGGAGCCGGTCGGGGCGGCAACGAGGCAGTCCGCCTCCCGGATCGCCTCGATTGCCTCCCGTTGAAAGGGGTCGGGGCGGAATTCGGCGGCAGGGGGCTTGCCTATTTTGGCAAAGATAGGTTTCAAAAGCGGCTCTGCCTCCGGTTTCATCCGGGGATGCGGCCTTTCATGGCCCAAACGGCGGGAGGACTCTTCCCGACGTTTTCTGGAGTGAAAAACCGGCTTTTTTTGCGGGGTGTTTCTGTTGTCTGTTTTTGGGGGCATTTAGTTTCCTGGGATTGATGTTAATTTACCGCATGAGGAGTTCGGAAAGCCTCTGTGAAAATACGGCCATAAGCTGTTCGAGCATCGTGGTATCCATGCCGGGATGGTAGCGTTCCGGGGACGGATCCCCGTGGTTGATGCTTCCGATTGTATAGCCGTGCAAATTGAT
This sequence comes from Syntrophobacterales bacterium, assembly GCA_019429105.1. Classification (NCBI taxonomy): domain Bacteria; kingdom Pseudomonadati; phylum Thermodesulfobacteriota; class Syntrophobacteria; order Syntrophobacterales; species Syntrophobacterales bacterium. The sequence goes on along the minus strand of JAHYJE010000001.1, from coordinate 38,043 downwards.
CGGCGCCACGGCGATGGAGCGGATGATGAACTTCAACCTGGGCGGCATCAGGCGATAGAAGGCCCTGACATCGGCAAAGGCAAGCAGAGGGGTGGGACCCTCCGGACAGAGCTCGGAAAAAGACGCCTGTTCGATCACGTTCAGGCGGTCTTTCAGCGCCGGTTCGTTATTCAGGGCATAGACGATCGGCCAGGTTTCGGGGAGGCGCAAAAGCGATATCCAGACGGCCGGTATGTCGAAGGCCGCGGCGCTGTCGAAAACCAGTTTTGCGAAGAGCTCCCCGAGCCCTTCACAGGCAACGATATCCTTCTCCAATTTACTGAATTTGATGGCTATTTCGTTATTCATATTCAGGATATCAATATTGTCCATTAGCCGTTCCTATGTTTTTGCAAATTCCGCCACCAGGATCGTGTGGTCGGAGGGTTTTTCGGCGGTGCGGGGACTCAGGTCTATCTCACAGGAAAGTGAACGGGCGGCAAGCTGCGAGGTAGCGAGAATTTGGTCTATCCGCCAGCCCAGACCGCGTTGCACTGCGTTCGGTACCCGATAATCGAAGAAGGTGTAGCGGCCCGCCTCGCCGGGATGATGTCGTCTGTAAATGTCTTCCAGCCCCCACGACCGGACGGCGCCGTACGCCTCCCATACCTCGGGGGTGAAGCAGACATGGCCGAGAAGCCGCTTGGGATCGTGAACGTCGATATCCTCAGGGGCAACGTTCAAATCGCCGCACCAGAGAAGCGGAGTATCCGGCGACCAGCGGCGGTTAAAAAAAATTCCCAGCCGTTTGAACCATTCCAGCTTGTAGCGGAAATGGACGGATTCCTTTTCCCGGCCCTGCGGGACGTAGGAATTTACGACGACAATCCCGGAAAAGCGGGCGGCGACCAGCCGGTCGTCGTCCGGGGGGCCGTCATCGCCAAGGCCATGAATGACCTCGTCGGGAGGGATTCGGGAGGCGATAGCAACGCCGTTGTACCTTTTGGCGCCCCGGAAGACCACCTGGTAGCCAGCCTCCTCAAAGGCGGAAACGGGAAACTGGCTGTCTGCCACCTTCGTTTCCTGCATGCACAAGACGTCGGGAGAATTTTCCCGGAGCCACGGAATGACAATGTGCAGACGGCTCCTGATGGAGTTAACGTTGTAGGTGGCGACCTTAAAGGATCCCATTGTGTTGTTCTTTCCTTATCTCAACCAGGAAGGCAGTTTATCGTCTGCGAGACCGGCAAAGCTGCACTTTATGCCGCAATCCTTGCAGGCCCCCTTGACGGCGGCAAGCGGCGGCTCTCCTTTGATGCCGCTTATGAACTCCATGCAGGCGTTTACGTCATCATCGGTCCCTTCGACAATCAGCGTAACGGCGCCTTCTGCTCCCCCCCATCCGCCGGCGGCAAAAGGAATCGCCTCGACGCCGAAGAGAGAATCGAGCGCTTCGATTTCGGTAAAGATGCGACTGTCGGAGACGCAGGCCATGCCGACAACGGCGCCTATGGATTTATCCAGGTTCAGCGTTCCTCCGTATTTGGCCGCTTCGGGCACCGAGGGGATAAGCTTCTCCAGGCCGACCGGGTAGATCGTTTCCACACCCATCGCCTTCAGCGCCATGTAAAACTGCCCCATCGTCCCACCTCCCTTGCCCGCCATCGCAACGCCGACATTCCCGTAGGGATCGACCGCATTGGCTCCTTTCAAGAGGAGATCGCCGGGGGTCATCTTTTCTATAACGGCGCCCGGGTCCACGTTCAGTATTTCACCTTTATGAAAGACGACGGGTTTTGTTCGCAGCCCCTGTCCCAGAACGCAAAGCACCCCCTTTATAACCATCCCTGCCGCGTATCGTTCCTTTGCGATTTTTTCCCCGAGCAGTTCTTCGAGGATGAAGGCGTTTGTCGAACCGCGGGAGACAACAAGATACCCGTTTCCTTTCGCCTGCTGAATTTCCGGCAGAGCTGCAACCGCCTTGCCAATCAGCCTTTTTGCTTCCGAAGATGTTAATGTGAAGAGAGCCTGCATATCTTTCTATCCTCCTTGTTATTTATCGACGACCTGTGCCCATGGGGGTGGTCATTCATCGGTGAGCGCCTTTTGTGAAGTTGCTCGATAACCCTGGCTCATTTCTATACGTCTTGTTGTGCTATGTCAATGACTTTCAAAACATCCCTTTTCCGATTGTCGTCAATATCGTTGAAAAAGGCTTTGCATGATGCTAAAAGATTTTCACAGATAGCGAGGGTATCTTATCCGTCGGGCAATTGGGAGAAAATGGCAATGAAGAGTCTTTCCTGGCAGGCGAGCTGGTCATTTTTGAAGACCGCCGGTTGGAACCTTTTGCTGATGGCGGCAGGCGGCATCCTTTGCGGCATTGCGATCAACGGGATACTGATTCCCCGCGGTTTTGTCAGCGGCGGTGTGGTGGGTTTTTCGATCCTGAGCCACTACCTCTGGCCGGTTTTATCGGTAGCCGCCATCTATTTTCTGCTGAATATTCCCCTGTTCATAGCCGGCTGGTTCTTTGTCAACCGCCGGTTTTTTCTCTACAGCATAATCGGGATGATTATCTTCACGACGGCCGTTTCTCTCGTCCAAATCTCGGTTCCGGTCTATGACAAACTGCTTGCCGCGTTGCTGGCCGGGCTGATTCAGGGCCTTGGTTCCGGGATTATCCTGAAATCACAGGGATCAGCCGGAGGCACGGACATCCTGTCGGTCATCCTTCACAACCGCTTTTCCATCCGCCTGGGAACGACCATTCTGAGCTTCAACTCTCTCATTCTGGGCGCTGCCGCATTTTTATTTTCTCTGGAAGATGCGCTTTACACGATGCTTTATCTCTATGTCGTGACGAAGATTGTCGATCTCGTTGTTACCGGTTTGAGCCAGAGAAAGGCGGTTTTTATCGTTACGCCGTGCTGGGAGAAGGTAGAAGCCCGAATCCTGGCGGAAATCGGGCGGGGAATTACCATTCTGCACGGTCAGGGGGCGTATTCGGAAAGGGAAAAGAGGATCCTCTACACGGTTGTTACCTTTCAGGAGCTATCCGTTCTGAAGAACATAGTCCGGCAGGAGGATGCTGAAGCCTTTGTCGTTATTTCCGATACCGCGGAGGTCATGGGAAACCGCATCGGCAATCAGGCGCACTGGTGACGGGCGCAAAAGTCTCCTTTTCCAATGTTAATAAAAATTGATCCTTGATCTCGGAACAAAGGAAAGCATTTTATGATGTTCAAAATACCTTACTACGCCCAAAGCGCCGAATTTACCTGCGGCCCCGCCTGTGTGTTGATGATTTTAAAGCATTTTGACCCCCATCTGAAGCTGAACCGCTCCCTGGAGTTTGAGGTGTGGCGGCAGTGCAACATGATAGGGATAAGAGGTGCCGACCCTTTCGGAATGAGCGTTCCGTTGCTGAATGCCGGTTACCGTGTGCACCTCGCGACGCAACGCAGGCGGATGATCGACGCTGATTTGTGGAGACGACGGCTGCAGGAAAGTGAATTTACCCCGGAAGAGGAGGAATTGGCTTTTTTCGGGATTGCCGAGAATAGAAAACGTGCCCTGGGCCGCGGTCTGACCGTGGAGCAGGGGCGATTGACGGTGGAGCGGGTAGTCCGGGGGTGCCGCGAAGGTCTAATCCCGCTAGCGCTGGTGCACATGGGGGTGGTGCATCAGTTGGATATCCCTCATTGGGTTGTGGTGACGGATATCGGAGATGCTCGGGTAGTCTTGAACGACCCGTATCCCCCGAAGGGGGGAAAGGGCATTGTCGTGAGCCGGGAGGAGTTGCAAAAGATGCTCGATGATGTCGGAACCAGGATCGGTCTGAGCCCCTCGGTCATCTTTGTCGGAAAAGGCGCCCCTGTGTCGCCGGCAGGCAGACAGCAGGCATGATTTTGGAATGAGACAGATAATCGGACTTCTGAGATGAATAATATTCAGTAGATATTTACAATGGCGGAGGAGGACTTATGACTGACCTTTCCCGGGAATTTGAGCAGGCCCTTTTATCCCTTGATCGCCTGCAGGCAAGAAAACTTGTAGCCCATGCCGCAAAGCAACTGATACCGCTGGAGCTTGTGGAGAGTGTTATTGTTGCGGCTCTCACGCGCATTGGCGAGAGCTGGTAAAAGGGGGGGGCGGCCCTGTCGCAGGTTTATATGAGCGGCCGCATCTGTGAGGAGTTGGTGGATGGGCGCCTGCCGCCCGGCGATCCGAAACGCCTTGACCAGCCGCCGCTGGCCGTGCGGCCGGGCGATTTTGTGGCGCGTTACGGGGGAGAGGAATTTGCCGTCATTCTGCCGGGGACGAAGGCAGCGGGAGCTGTTCATCTCGCCGAAAAGATTCGCACTTCTGTCGAGAAATACTGCCTTCCTCATGAAGATTCGCCAGCCGCCTCCTGCGTTACTCTTAGTCTGGGGATAGCGCAAATTGAGCCGCCGGTAAAGATTGAACTTACTGCCGGGGCGCTGTTTAGCGCAGCCGACGCCGCTCTGTATGAGGCAAAACGGCAGGGACGAAACCGTGCGGTTTTTAAAAAAATTGAAGCGCCGAACGGGGATAGGATTATTCCGCAGTGATGCCTCGATAGAATCGGGACGGACCCGCGAGGATATCCCAATCGTTTTCCTGAAACAGGGTGCGGCATTTTTGAGCGTCATTTCCTCGCCCCGATTCGGTTCGTTCCGCCGTATCGCGTGGATTTGCTCCCATTTCTGCCCAGAAGAGGTTGGCGCCGGCAATAGCCCCCAGTGTGCAGGGTTCGTGGATGCAGTTTCCCGGAACATCCCTGGGCGTTCCGAGACGCGTGACGGCGGTGATCTGGGCCATGCACTTCCGCCTTGCCTCCCGTAAGTTCCTTTGAGAGGCGATTGGCTTCCGCCATGATCTGATAGGTTGCCCCGGAAGCAGGGGGATAACTCAACAGCTCTACCAGCTCTTTCTTGGAGAAATTCCCTCCATCCAGGGACTTCTGTATTAAATCATTGATTTGCATGCTTATTACCCTCTATCCGTGAATGTCAAGTTCCCGCCGCCAGAGAGCGAATCGCCTCCAGGGCGAGATAAATTTCCTCGTCCTCGTTGAAGTAGCCGAAGCCGAAGCGGATTGTTCCCTGGGAGAAGGTGCCGATTGTCCGGTGCGCGGCAGGGGCGCATTGCAGCCCGGGCCGGCAGAGGATGCCGAAACGTTCATCGAGTTCAAGCGCCGCCTCGGAGGGAGAAACGCCGGCGATGTTGAAAGCGACGACGGCTGTGCGGTTCGCGGCGTCGGGCGGCCCGTAAACGGTGATGCCTTTGAGAGAAGCAAGTCCCTGTAGAAATTTCTGCGTCAGTCTTTCTTCTTTGCGGCGGATTGCCTCTATCCCCGTCGCGAGGACAAAACTAACCCCGGCGCCCAGGCCTGCGATTCCGATGGTGTTCGGGGTGCCCGACTCGTATTTGTCGGGCAGGAAATCTGGCTGCGCTTCGAACTCCGAGCGGCTTCCCGTTCCGCCCATCATTAAAGGCGGGAGCTGCTTTTCCATTCCCTCCCGGATGTAAAGCCCGCCCGTTCCCTGAGGCCCGAAGAGGGACTTGTGGCCGGAAAAAGCCAGCAGGTCGATCGCCATGTCTTCAACATGGATGGGCAATGCTCCTGCCGTCTGGGCAGCATCCACGCAAAACAGCAGTCCCTGTTCCCGGGATATTTGTCCCAGCTCGGCAAGGGGCTGGACGGTTCCCGTGACATTCGAGGCGTGGGCGACAACCAGCAGGCGGGTCTGTGGCCGAATCGCGGCGCGGACATCCTCGGGATTCAGCCTTCCTGCCCTTGAGCAGGCAACGACAGACAGGCTCACCCCCTGCTTCTCTAAAAAGCGCAGGGGCCGCATGACGGAATTGTGCTCCATGCTGGAGGTTATGACATGATCGCCCGGATGGAGGAGCCCCAGCAGGGCGATATTCAGCGCTTCCGTGGCATTTTTGGTGAGGACGATTCGGAGTGAATCCCCGATTCCGAAAAGCTCCGCCAGCGCCTCCCGGGCCTCCAGGATGATTCGCCCCGCAGCAAGCGAGCGCTGGTGACCGGACCGACCGGGACTGCCGCCGGCCATTTCGTTGCAATGGCCCATCGCCGCAATCATTTCTGGTGGTTTGGGCCAGGTAGTGGCGGCGTTATCAAAATAGATAAGCCGGTTTTCTCTCGAAGCGGGTTGCATCATTCGCCTCCTGTGTAGATTAAAATAGAATTTGTATTAACAATATCGCTGTGTTACATTGCGAGTGTTTTTGGTGCTTTAGGCAACCGCACCGGAAGCGACAAAGCGCGTCCCTCCAGTTTGACGAGGGCATCAAGCTTTGCTTTATGAAAATTAAGCTTCGCTTTGATCGTCCGTTGCGCCCGCTCCGGGCAAGGGGGTTATAGAAGCACCGTTCTTTCCCAGGTCACCAAATTCTTCAATGTTTCTGCCACAAGTCCCTGCTGCTCCACGAAAACACGGAGGCAGACGCCGCAGTCAGAACTGATCTGGCGAGGAACGGGGATCAATTTATGGACGATCCCCTGTTCCTTGAGAATCTTCTCCGCCTTCAGCGCATGGTTAACCGAAGGAAACAGAAATACGGCGTACGGCGGCGCTTCCATCACGGGCGCACCAGTTGGGCGGCGTCCGCCATCGTTTCGAGGATTTCGTACATATTGGAAATACGTCCCGCCGCGATCTGCTCGCCTAGCCCGAAATAGTTCACGCAGGTTCCGCAGACGAGGATGTCCACCCCGGCCTGCGCCAGTTGCTGCAGGTCATCGAGAACCGCCGAATCCTGCACTGCGAGCTTTACCCCGGCGTTGTAGCAGATGATCTTCGCCGGCAACGGTTTGAGCTGCCCGAGGGTGTGGAGGAAGGCCCGGATCAGGACATCCCCAAGGACGTCGTCTCCGCGCCCCATGCGGTTGTCGGAAAGGACCACCACGAAGGGGCCGGCTTCCTTTTTCGGCAAAACTGCGCAGGTCAGCTCTGCGGCGAGAGCGGCGTCGTCCACGGGGGGAGGGGCAGCAGCGCCAGTCCTCGTCAGCTCTATCTCCCGAACTCCTCCCTCCTTTTTAGTCACACAGATGCTGCAGGCCGTTTTGGCGGCCAAGCGGCTGATGTTCTCGACGGCAATGTCATCGTCCACCAGGACGGTCACTTCGGCGTTTTCCTCAAGCGCCTTTTTTGCCAACAGCACGGGCTGCGGGCAGGCAAGCCCGCGAGCGTCAATGGTTTTCTTCATATTTTCCAGCCTCCTTTTGGGTTTATACAGTACGGAACAATCACAATTTCTTTTTTCTTTCGAGCCAATTGCAAAACTATTTGTCATTCCCGAAAGCGGAGCTTAATGTACACAATGCTTCTATCGGGAATACGGTTTTTCAAGCAGTTAGAACCAGATTATGAACATTAAACTTCGTTTTCCCGCTTAAAATCATTGCGGCAATGACAGAATGTGAGAGTTTTGCAATTGCCTCTTTCCACTGATTTTTGCTTCGACTGACCGGCGGGTCAGTGAATAACGGTTGTAGAATATCAAAAGGAACGTAGAGACCCTCTTCCAATGGGGTGTGAATCTATATATCGGCTGATGCGCTCAACGCGGCCCCGATAGCTCCCACAATCTGAGGGTCGGGTGGCACAAAAACGGGTCTGCCCATTTCGTTTTCGAGAATAATTCTCATGCAATCGTTCAGCGCAACGCCGCCGGCAAAAAATATTTTCCCCGGCTGCGCAATTCTTTTCAGGAGGCCCGCCGAACGGCTGACGATAGCCTTGTGAATACCCAGCGCCACCTCGTCGCGCATCGCGCCCTGTGAAGTCAGAGACACAACCTCGGATTCGGCAAAGACAGTGCACATGCTGTTGATCTTCACGGCTTTACCGGCTGAAAGAGCCGCCTTTGAGAATTCATCAAGTGTGAAACCGAGCGCAGTTGCCATGATCTCAAGGAAACGGCCTGTCCCGGCAGCGCACTTGTCGTTCATTTCGAATTTATTCATGCGGCCTTCGTCATCCAGCGAAATGGCCTTCGTGTCCTGTCCTCCGATGTCAAGGATTGACCTGCAGCCGCTCGAAAAAAAGCGGGCGCCCGAGGCGAAGGCAGTGATCTCGCTGATCACCGGACAGTTAAGGTGTCCTCCGAGCAGATGGCGGCCGTATCCGGTGGCGGCGATGACATCGAAGGCGACGCCGTTCATAAGTTCCTGCGCCGTTTCCAGCGGGTTGTGCGACGTTAATGATTTACGGGAAAGGACAAGCTTGCCGCGTTCAAGCACGGCAAGCTTGATCGTCCGTGATCCTATATCAATGCCTGCATATCTCATTTTTTCTTCAACCGCTCGACAAAGGCCTCAAGCCTTGTCTTTAGCTGGCCCGCGTCTTCCTGGCTGTAATCGGTTTCCAGACGCAACGTCGGCACGCCCGATGTTTCCAGCTCTTTTTCCACGGGACCGCTTTCCATGATGTAAGGCTGACAGAATTGCAGGCTATAATGAATGACGCCATGCGACCCGAGTTTTTTCGTCATTTCCTTTACGTACTCGACCCGCGACGGGTTCGGCGTAAAAACAGCGCAGTCGATATTGAAATATCGTTCGGTGATTGAATCAAGGATCTCTTCCACCGTTTTCCCCGTGGGCTCCGTCAGCCAGCGCACGCCGCGTTCGCCCACGCAGGATTCCTCGCCCACAATGACCGCGTTGCTTGCTTCAATGAGCATGGGCAGTTTCCAGTTGGGAACGGCCATTGGACATCCGGAAACCAGCAGACGGGTTGTCCCCTTCGCGAAAACGCCAGTTCCTTTTTTCACGCGGTCTTCCAACTCGTCGCAAAGTTTATTGACCGAGTCGGTAAAGCGAATTGGGTCATCATAGAAAAACACCTGATTCACGAGCAAAGCGTCCAGACCGGATATCGGTGCCGGGTCGGCGGCGCGGATCGCGGCGAGTCTTTTAACGGCATTTCGTTTTGCATTAACGACTTCAATCCCCTTTCTCAGCGATTCAACGGTTATTTTTTTACCGCTTACCTCTTCAAGTTTTTCGATGAACTTGCGGTATTCTTCCTTCAGCAAAGCCTTGCCCATAGCGGTTTTCATCTGGGGCATGTCCATGATGTACAGGTCTTTGACCAGCGGGGCCAGAAGCTCATACGACTTTTTCTTGCCGTCGCAGGTAGTTTCTCCTACAATGACGTCGCTTGATTCCATATAGGGACATACCTTCCCAAGCTTGAAGCCGAAAGCAGATTTGATGAGTGAGCATGTATTTCGGGGCAACAGCGTTTCGGCGCCTTCAAAATTGAATTCCGCCCCGGTGCATAATCCGACCGAAACTCCATCCACCGCAAGAATCAACTCTTCGGGAACGAAAACGCAGAACGAACCTATTACTTTCCGGCCCTGCGCTTTCGCGTCCATAAGCTCCTTGATGCGCAGGCCATGCACTTCACTCATGACGAAATCAAAGTACTTCATTCCCTCCGGGCGGTTCTTTTGCGAAAGAAAAATATTCGCATATGCCTCTCCAAGAAAGGAAAGGAGCGCGTCATGACCCTTAAGATCAAGACCGAGTTCCGACCACATTTTTGTGTAATCCGACATGTTATGCCTCCTGATAGTGTTTGAATAGTTGCTTATAATTATTTATGTTCTGGCCATGGACAGCCGCCCTTTATTTTTTTTCTTTTTCATGAGGATGCCGTCCGCCCGGGATGGAAGGGAACAAGGTGAGAGGGGTCGCTTCCCATGTGGACAATCCAGCAGGGCAGAAGATAGACCGGCGCCTGAAGGGAAATATCCCTGATTTTTTGGGAAGGGTTCGATTTTTTTGAAGACAGGTTGACCAATGTTGCCTCCTGAATTAGTCATGCCGCGGTCTCCGCGGGTATGACCCTCAGGGGGACAAGGGGTCAGGGGGGAGAGACGGCAGAGCAGCGTTTTTCGAAGGACCGCCCGGGTCCTCTTTCAGCGCCTCATATTAACGGGGTAAATAATTGCAATGAATAACTCACTTAGATTGCTCCCTACACTTATGGGAAAATGGAATTTGTATAAACAATATCTGTATCTTACATCATGGCACTTTTGGGACCCGCGGACGTTGCGGAGCGTGTCCATTCATTTCCCGCGTTCGTTGTGCCCGACCCAAGCAGCGGGCCTTGTATGTCCATATATCTTTTGCGTTTCCTATATAAAATGCAACGCAACTTGTCAACGCCGATTTTATTTTTATGGATTTTCCCGCGTACCTGGTTGTTTTTTTAAAAGCCTGAGCCAATTGCAAAACTCCCAACGCTGTCATTCCCGCAACGCTTCTGGGCGGGAATCCATTTTTTTACTATTTGAAATCATGGATGCCCGACAAAAGCACTCGGGCATGACACGGAGTTTTGCAATTACCTCAGCCTGCCTGCTCAAATTACAATTGCCTTACCAGTTCAGTAAATATTTCAACAAGGTTGTCTTCCGCTTTTACCGCAACAGCAATGATGTCGTTTACGTCAATGGGTTCCAGGTGATCGGGGTCGCATTCATCGGTGATTATGGAAAGCGCGGCGCAGGGCAGGCCAACGTGATTGGCAACAATGACCTCGGGGGCAGTGGACATGCCGACAGCATCTGCGCCAATGGATTTCAGATAACGGTATTCGGCTCTCGTTTCCAGATTCGGCCCCTGCACCGCTGCATAAACACCCTGATGTAAAACGATCTTCTTTTCTTTGGCTATTTTTATAATAATTTCATTCATTTTGCTGGAATAGGGTCTGCTCATGTCGGGAAACCGGGGCCCCTGTTTTTCATCGTTTTCCCCCCGCAGGGGATTTTCGGGCAAGAGGTTTATATGATCCTCAATAAGCAGGAGCGTTCCCTTTTTAAAATTCAGGTTTATTGCCCCCGCAACATTGGAAAGCAGCAGATGCTTGACGCCCAGAGCTTTCATGACCCTTATGGGGAAGGTAATCTGCGGCATCGAATAGCCTTCATAATAATGGAAACGGCCCTGCATGGCGATGACCCTTTTTCCGCAAAGGGCGCCGCAGAAAAGTATTCCTTTGTGAAATTCAACCGTTGACTTCACAAAGTTAGGGATTTCCCCGTAATTTATTTCTGATTCAACCTCGATGAAGTTCAATAATTTACCCAGTCCGGTGCCTAATACAATGCCTATTTCAGGATCTTTAATCCCTTTGGCATGAAGAAAATCCACGGTTTGCTCTATTTCAGCCGTCATACGCACTGCATCCTTTTGCTTAGGGTCGGTCTGCTAGGGGAAGTTATTGTTTCAGCGCTTCCCTTATTTGTCTAACTGTCTGCGGGCCTTCGAATATCTTCTCCATCGCCTCGGCAAGAACGCCGTTGATTTGATCTTCCAGCTTTCCCTCCGAGAAAACAACGTGTTCCAGCGAGGAACTGCTTTCCGAACTGACGCGGTAGAAGATTTTTTTCTTTTGAACGTCTGCAAAAACAAGGCTGATCCGCGCCTTCGCGGAGTATTTTTTTATCGGTACGTTGTCCAGACAGGTGACGTCCAGTTCGTCGATGGCGCCGCCGACGAGGATGGTTCCCCAGCCCGGCAGAATAGTTTTTTCACTCTGATCCCAGGCGGTCTTTTCCGGAGAGACATTGAACCCGGATTGCGCAAGCAGCTTGCGCAGGGCCTCGGCCACCGCGTCCGGCGCTTTGACGTATCTCGGCAGAACCGGGATGGAGGAGGCGCCGGAGCGAATTACCCGGCCGAGCAGCAGGGTGTCGTCAATCTTTCTGCGATCAATGAAGTTTGCAACGGTAACGCTGAATTTCCGACCATCCGTCACGGCCGGGACAAGCTGCCTGGTTGGCTGATAGCGCAGATCAACATTGTATATTTTCGGCGCACAACCGGTTAGCAGAGTCATCCCGAAAAGGATGGCGAACAAGATATAACTGCCTTTCCGGTTTTTATTGCGGGCCGCAGAAGCGGGGACATTATTATCGATCATCATTCGTAGCCTCCAGTTGCTTGATTTATTCACTGTCGGGAATTTTCGCGAAACGAATCCGCCGCGGGCTATCCCGATGGTCCATCCGCAAAACCCCATGTCTGTAACAAACAGCGAACTCGTTATAGGTAGAACGGGATTGGTTGTCAATACAAACTGTTCTTCTAATGAGCAGGGAGCATAGACACGCCTCGCACTTAAAAATTCATAAAGACGCTTTTATTGTAGCTTTCAGTTGGAAGCGAACAGAACTGTTCCCGGAAAAATGGAATTTCCTGATTAGTGTCTAACACCTACAAGGTGAGAGCCAACAATTAATGTACCGAGTTGGTAAAATATGGCAAAATTCGTGCATCAAAAAAATGAATGCCGTTTGAAAGCGTGCATCCCCTCGGAATGCAGGACATACGTCCTTTCAGGAAGCACGCCTACACCTTACCCGACCACGAAATGAGCCGTCAAGTTTTTACATGATTCATCCCGAAGTCAATGACCATGAGGCAATCTCTCTGCGCCGGCCTTCCTATTTCACGCCGCCGTTTTCAGTCTGACATGCATGCCTGCCCTCGTGGCAAGAGTGACAAGCATTTCAAGGCTGAACCTCTCCCATTTTCCTCTAATCAGGTCCGATATTCTCGATTGGCTGACACACAGAATTTTCGCAGCATTGGCCTGCGTAAGTTTCTTGGTTTCAATGAACTTGCGGAGATTGGCCATAAGATCAGCACGCATCTGGAGAATTGCCGCCTCTTCCGGAGCATATCCAAGATCAATAAATACATTGCCGGATGACTTAATAATTGTCTCGCTCATAGATTATCCTCCTATTTGCTTGTAACGTTGGCGAGCCAAATCAATTTCTTGTTTACTCGTTTGTTTCGATTTTTTTTGAAATGCATGAAGCACATAAACCGCCTCGTGATGCTTCGCAACATAGAGAACCCGCCACTCTCCAAGTATGTGGATACGAATTTCCTTTACACCGGCTCCTACAATTTGCATCGGCTTCCAGTCACTCGGCTCAAGTCCTGACTGAATCGCGTAAAGATCAAAACCCGCAGCACGTCTCGCTTCATCAGGAAAGTTACTAAGATCATCGAGGCTTGATGCGATAAATTTCAGCGGCTTTATCTTCATGGAGGCATTATATAAGTTTTTGTATATTTGACAAGGACAAAATTCAAGGCATTTTAAATCGATGAATACCGTTTGGAAACATGCATTTCTGCCAAGAGCGACGCTTTATTGACTTCAGGAAGCTATACGCAAATCGTCGTACCCTCCTTTTGAAAAGAACAAGACCCGCTATTTCCGGTCGTAATCAAGCATTTTTTTCAAGGGCGACGGTTTACTGACTTCAGGAAGTTGTCCTTACTTCAACGCTATCGTCTGGACTTCCAGTAGTCCGGGTGCCGATGAAGATGCATGACCGCAAGGATGTAGATGCGATCGGACTCAATGCTGTATAGAACACCGTATGGAAAGCGATTGGTTAAACATCTGCGGATATCATCTTCCACAATTGGCCACGCGTACGTATAGGATAGGATGTTCTGTGCTGTGGAATTGACCTCCAGAAAAAAATCTTCTCCAAGTCCCGGTGAGCAGCTTTCGTAATATTCGATGGCCTCAAGGAATTCAGTTTCACTTCTGGATGAAAATCAAACGTCATCGTCCGAACCGTTCTCTGATTCGCGCAAAAACTTGATCACCTGGAACAGGATTGACTCGTCCGGACCGGAGTTCGGCAAGCCGACGTTTGGCAACCACTGCCCATTCCTTATCAATGTCCGGGTCTGGCATATTCAAGGTGCGAAGAAGGGAGTCAATCACTATGATGCGCTCTTCCACCGGGAGCGAGGTGGCCTCTTGAAGGATGTCCTCTGTGTTGTGCATAAAACACCTCCATAATTTCAGTACGACCATACCATGGGATTTTATCTTCTGCAATTATCAAAGGTAACGGAGTAACAAGTTATTGATAATCAATTGAAACCAAACATTTTCTTCGATGTTACTTATTTGTGGACTTCTAGGAAGTTGCCCTTGCTTTCGCTCATCTGAAAAATCATCATCCCGAAATTGCACGTTTCAACCCGAAAGCAACGCCCCAAGGCTATTTTTTCCGGTAAACGTTCAACCCGACCTTGGCCTCTTCGTGCCCGTCAACAGAGATATTTCCCTCTGTAGAGGCAATAATGACGGTTTTTCCTGACGATGACGGGCCAAAATCTTTTGACAAATCAACTTTAATGGTAAGGACGTTGCCTTCAACCTTCATCTCTACGTTCTTCATGGATCACTCCTTTTTTAATATGCTGTCGCTATTTTTTCTCCAGGTTTTTGAGAAGTTCGCCGGTTTTTTTCAGTTCCTCGCCGAAGGCCGCCCAATTTCCCTGGCGGAGCAGTTCCTGCGCCTTCAGGAAATGACCGAGCGCCTCAGCGGCGAGTTGCCGGTAAGTCCTGTCGCCTGCTGCCTCCGGTTTGGTTGTTTCCGGGGATGCTTTTTTGTCCTTTGCCACTCCTCCCCCGAAGATCTTCCGCAGGGCGGCATCGAGCGTCTCCTCCATGGCGATGTTGTTGCCGTTGGCGACGATTACCCGTTTCAGTTCCGGGAGCTGGCCGTTTTCGGCGGAGAGGTAGAGAGATTCAACATACAGTATTGATTTTTCGATGGGAATAGCCAGCAGGCTCCCCCTGATGACGTTTGACCCCCGCTGATGCCAGAGGGAAAGCTGTTGCGAGATTACCGCGTCCTGATCAATTCGGGCCTCAATCTGGCTGGGGCCGTAAACGAGTTTCTGCTTCGGGAATTTATAGACTATTACCTTGCCGTAGTTGGGTTCATCGCAGCGGGCGGCCATCCAGGCGGACATATTGTCTTTCAGACTGGGGGTAAAGGGCGACAGGAGGACAAACTCTTCTTTGACGGCATCCGGGAGTTTCATGATCGTGTAGTAGGGATCCATGGCTTTGCTGCTGCCGGAGGTCTTTTTGCCGGGGATGGACCAAAGGTCTTCCTTGTTGTAGAATACCCGCGGGTCCTGCATGTGGTAGGCGCGGTACATGCTGGCCTGGATCGACATCATCCCCGCCGGATAGCGGATATGACTCCGCAGTTCCGCCGGCAGTTCGTTCATCGGCTTGAAGATGCCCGGGAAAATCCTGCTGTATGTTTTGAGGATCGGATCGGCCGGGTCGCTGATATAGAGATTGATTGTCCCATCATACGCATCGACGACGGCCTTGAGAGAATTGCGGATATAGTTTCCGATAGCCGGGATCGGTTCCGAATAGGGGAAACGGTTGGTGGTCGTGTAGCCGTCAATAAACCACAATAGACGCCCCTCCGGCGAGATTACGAGATACGGGTCATCGTCAAAGCGGGCAAAAGGCGCAATCATCGCGGCCCTTTCCAGGACGTTGCGGTGGTACAGCACACGGCTTGTGGAGGTTATGTCGTCTGATAAAAGCATGGTGGCTGAGCCAAAACGGATTGAAAACAGGACCTTTTTGAAAAAGGAGAGGGGCACTCCCCCCTTGCCTTCGTAACGGTTGTAAACATTTTTGTCGCCCACCGGATAGTCGAATTCAGGCGCCTTCGCCTTGACAAAAACGAATTCGTTGGAGTTTTCTCCGAAATAAATCTCCGGGCGGGTAATGCGGATAGAGGCGGTTGCGACGGGCGGGATGTCCTTGATGAAAAAATCCGGGAGTCCCTCGGGGGAGATGCTGTTCACCGGTCCCATAACCGCCCCGTAGCCATGGGTGTAGGTCAGATGTTCGTTTACCCAGGTGCGGGAGGGGAGAGCCTTGTAGGATATTTCCCGGGGGGAGAGCATAACCTGCCGGTATTCGCCGTTGATAGTGTAACGGTCGTTGTCAACGCCGGTAAATTTGTAATAGGTTCTCATTTCCTGAAGCTGGCTGTAGGTTTGCAGGAGCGGCCCATGATTCCAGAGCCGGATGTTCTTGATGGTGAGGTTGTTGTTGATGATGTCCTGCGCCGTCAGGCTGTCCTCGGTGGGGAATTCCTTCTCTTCTATGTTGTCAAGGCCGTAGGCAAAACGGGTAAACCGGATGTTTTTTTCGAGATACGGGGTTTCTGCCGCAATCTCGTTAGGAATGACCTGGAATTTCTGCACCAGCGTGGGGTATATCCCCCGTCCCAGAAAGGAAACGGCGATTAAAAGAACAACTGCGGCTGCCGGAATCCGCCAGTCCGGGCGAAAGGCGTAGATGAGCATCGCCAGGCCGGCGAGCGCGTAGAGAATCATCATCAGCTTGAGAATCCACACCTGGGTGGTTACGTCTGTGTAGCCGGGGCCGAAGACTACCCCCCGTTTGGCGAAGAGAAGTTCATTCAGGTCAAGCCAGGCGCCGAATATTCCCCAGAAAAAAAAGATGGCGGCAAGCAGCGAAAGATGGGTGCGGGCCGCTGGGGACATGCGCCAGATGCGCGGCGGAATGAAGAGGAACGATTTGCGCAGCAGGTAGAGGAAGCCGGTCGCAGCGATAGTCAGGATGAGAATGAAACTCAACCAGCCCCTTATGTAAAGCAGCAGGGGAATCTTAAAGACATAGAAGCTTATGTCTTTTTCGAAAAGCGGGTCGGAAAGGCCGAAGGGGGAGGCGTTCAGAAAGAGCAGCAGGTTTTCCGATTGAGAGGCGCCGTTGAGGGCGGCAAAGATGGCCAGCAGCAGGGCGCCGGACAAAAGCAGCGCCTTCAGGGCGCCTGCTTCAATGTCCCGGAAGGGGAGGGGAAAGCCGCCGGCGGGATCGGCAAAAAGGGGCTTTTCCGAGAGGCGCAGCGCGACTCTGAAATTTATATAAACGATGAGGAAGAAAAGGATCCCGAAGCTTGCCCCGGCCTTGAGCTTTGCCAGGATGGTCACGCTGAATACCGTCTGATAGCCGACTTCCTGAAACCAGAGCCAATCGGTTACAAGCGAGATAATCTTTGTCAACATCAGGAATAAAACCATGGCGGCGACAACCACAGCGATCCCTATCTTCTGCCCGGATTGCTGACTGGAGGTGCTAATTGGAGTCATTTTCTGTTCTCCCTTTCTGTGTTTTCGGCAGGCAGCGAATGGCTGAGCGCCGCTTTATCGTACTCCCTGATTAGAGAGGACTTGGGAATATCTTGCTCGATGAAATCCCACGGCAGTATTTCATCGGTTTTTTTTCTCCGATACACATGGAAATCGGCGTCAATATTGGTTTCGTGAAAGGCTTGCGCCCAGTTGCCGTCCAGCTTGTGGGCGGCAAGCAGAAGTTTTCCGACCTCGCGGCCGCCGAGTGCCAGCAGAGCCTGGATATAATTCCATTTCGGCAATTTGTGGGTGACGCGCACCGATTTTTCATCACGCAGGCCCTGTTCAAGACGGCGGATACGCTTCCGGACTACGGCGATATTCACGAGCGGATGCCACTGAAAAGGGGTAGCCGCCTTGGGGATAAACTGATTGACGCTCAGAGTGATCAAGCGAAACCCTTTCTTCCCTGGCGACGAGGCATGGGCGCGGCACTGCATTTTTTTTACCAGATCAATGATCGCCTCGATATCCTGATCCGTTTCCGTGGGCAGTCCAACCATGAAGTAAAGCTTGATTTTCTCTATATCATATTCCATCAGGATATCAACCGCGGAAAGGATGTCGTCTTCATTTATCCCTTTGTTGATTGCTTCGCGCAGTCTTTGGGAACCGGCCTCCGGTCCGAAGGTGGCGGTTTCCACCCCTGTTTCCTTCAAAATGGCAGCCGTTTCCCGACTGAGGCGGTCCATGCGGAGTGAGCCTATGGCCACCTTACCACCGGCATCGAGCACAAAGCGGCAAAGCTGGACAAGGTCCGGATGGTCGGAGACAGCCGTTCCCAAAAGGCCGATCGTTTTTTTCTTTTGCAGCGCCCTTTCAAAGGAGGGCCGGAGCACCTCGAAACTGCGGAAACGCACTGGGCGGCAGGC
Organism: Syntrophobacterales bacterium; assembly: GCA_019429105.1. Taxonomy (NCBI): domain Bacteria; kingdom Pseudomonadati; phylum Thermodesulfobacteriota; class Syntrophobacteria; order Syntrophobacterales; species Syntrophobacterales bacterium. Next base: position 20,094 of record JAHYJE010000001.1, on the reverse strand, counting down.
AAAGCCGGCGGCGCAAAAACGGCATCCCCGGCCGCATCCCCGGCTGACCTCGACGAGGTACATGTTGCCCAGCTCCGTGTTTTTAGTGATAATTTCCTGCTCCGTTGTAAATGCGTCAATATTCGGGGAACGCATGCGCACTATCTTTCGGGGAAACTCGACGTTGACGGATTTCCGGGAAATGATTTGTCCGGTTTCTCCTCTTGCGACTTGGTAGAAGCGGGGTACATAAGCGCCGGCGATCCGCTTCTGGATTTCGGAAAGCAGCTCTTCGCGTTCCAGCTTTCCGCGCAGAGAGACGATAAGATCAAGAAAAGGGGGAATAATAACTTCTCCCTCGCCCACGAGAAACAGATCGAAGAAGTCGGCCAGGGGCTCGGGATTTAGCGCAACGGCAATGCCCCCGCCCAGGATTAGCGGATACATTTCATTCCTGTTTTCCGTTGCCAGGGGGATTCCTCCCAACTCCAAAATCTGCAGAATATGGGGATAGTCGTTTTCGAAGGAGAGGGAAAAGGCAACGATGTCGAACTCTGTAAGCTGCCTCTGGGATTCGACGCTGAGCAGGGAAAAGCCCTCGGTTGTTTCAGACAAGTCGTCAGGCTCAGGATAAAACGCCCGTTCGCACAGGCAAGCCGGGTGGTTGTTGATCAGCCGGTAAACAGCCTGAAAGCCAAGGTTGGACATGCCGATGCGATAGAGGTTCGGATAGACGAGGCAGACGCTCAGGGTATTTCCCCAAAGTTTTTGTGTGCATCCCTCTTCCGCGGCCAGGAGGTCAAGGATTCGTTTTTTTTGTTTCCAGGACATCCTGCGCCTCACAAATTTCTTTGACTTTCAGATATTCGACTAATCCCTCACGAAGGACGTCTTGCGTCTCTAATCAGCCTGGCGTCTGAGGAAGGTGGGGATTTCCAGATCATCCACGTCGTCGGATTCGGTTTTTTCTTCTTTGTCGAACAACATGTCTGCCGATTTTTCATCCCTGATGAATGTAGGAATCGAGATATTGCTGCCGCGTCGCAAGCCGGGAAACTGGGTAACATTCCCTTTGGCCCTGGACTCGCCCGTTTCAAAACCGGTGGCGATTACCGTTATCCGTATTGTATCGCCCATATTTTCTTCGATGACTGTGCCGAAGATGATGTTTGCGTCCTCATGCGCCTCCTGCTGAATCATCGAAGATGCCTCGTTGATCTCAACGAGGGTCATTCCCGGGCCCCCGGTTATGTTCAAAAGGATGCCGCGCGCTCCCTGGATCGTGTTGTCTTCGAGCAGGGGGGAAGAGATCGCCCTTTGGGCTGCCTCAACCGCCCGGTTGGCCCCTTCCGCTGCTCCGGTTCCCATGAGGGCAATGCCCATCTGCGACATTATTTTCTTTACATCGGCGAAGTCGAGATTGATCAGTCCGGGAACCATGATCAGATCGGAGATCCCTTTTACGGCGTGGTAGAGGATGTCATCCGCCTTGCGGAAGGCGTCTATAAAAGAAAGATCAGTCCCTCCCACGCTCAGTAGTCGCTGATTGGGGACGATGATCAGGGAATCCACTGTCTTGCGAAGGTCGGAGATCCCGGTTGCCGCCTGATCGTTCCGTTTTTTCCCTTCAAACTGGAACGGTTTTGTCACCACCGCCACGGTCAGGGCGCCCAGCTCTTTGGCGATCTCAGCGACTATTGGCGCTCCGCCGGTGCCGGTGCCGCCGCCCAGGCCCGTGGCGATAAAGATCATATCGGACCCTTCCAGGTTTTTCCTAAGCTGTTCGGTTGATTCAACGGCTGCCTGTCGGCCGATTTCCGGATCGGAGCCGGCGCCCAGCCCCCTGGTGAGTTCCGCGCCAAGCTGTATCTTGATGGGGGAGTATGACGCGGTAAGCGCCTGGGCGTCGGTATTGGCAGTTATAAAGTCAACCCCCTGCAGGTTATCCGCAATCATGGTATTGACTGCGTTTCCCCCGGCTCCGCCTATCCCGATAACCCTGATTTTGGCAGTTTTCATAAAATCTTTCTCCGCTAATTGAAACATAATTTCCTCCCCCCGCTAAAAGAAATCAAGAAGCCACTGTCGCAACCGCCGGTAAAGGCGGTTCATATAATTTCCTTCCATCCGTATAAGGTTCTGCCTGGCTATATTGCGGCTGGCGTACAGGACCAACCCCACTCCGGTTGCGTATTGCGGAGAGTTGACGATGTCGGTCAGCCCGCCAATTCCCAGCGGCAGCCCCCTGCGGACCGGCATATTGAAGATCTGTTCGGCCAGTTCGGTGATGCCTTCGAGAATGGATCCTCCACCTGTAAGGACAATGCCGGCGGCGAGGATGTCTTCGCATCCGGAGCGGCTGATCTCTTTTTGCGCCATTACCAGAATCTCATCCATGCGCGGCTCTATTATCCGGCCGAGGATTTGCCGGGAAACATCCCTGGGTTCCCTGCCTCCCACGCTGGGCACCTCGATCATCTCGTCTTTGGCGATCAGCGGCATATAGGCGCATCCGTATTCTATTTTTATCTTCTCGGCTGCGGCGATCGGGGTTCTGAGTCCTGTGGATATATCACTGGTAACGTACTGGCCGCCGACGGGCAGCACGGCGGTGTGTTTGATGCTTCCCTCCGAGAAAACGGCGATATCGGTCGTGCCGCCGCCGATGTCGATCAGGGCTACGCCGAGCGCCTTTTCATCATTGCTGAGCACCGCCTCGCTCGCGGCAAGCTGTTCCAATACCAGTTCTTTTACCTCCAGTCCAACCCTGTTTATCGATTTTATGACATTTTGAATAGAGGTTACGGCGCCGGTTACTATGTGCGCCTTTGCCTCGAGACGGACACCGGCCATTCCCACCGGATCGATAATTCCATCCTGTTCATCAACGAGATAGTATTGGGGAATGGTGTGGAGGATCTGCCGGTCAAGAGGAATTGCAATGGCCCTCGCCGCTTCGATGGCCCGTTCCACATCTTCGTTGCGCACCTCCCGGCCCTTGACAGGGACAATGCCCAGGCTGTTCTGACCATGAATATGCGCCCCGGCGATCCCCACGTAAACCGAACTGATTTCGCAGCCGGCGGAGCGCTCGGCCTCTTCCACCGCCCCTTTTATAGATTCCACAGTGCTTTCGATATTGACGACGACGCCCTTGCGAAGACCTTCCGAGGGATGTGAGCCGACGCCCATGATTTCTATTCCCGTTTCGCGCAACTCGGCAACAACCACGCATGTTTTTGTTGTTCCGATATCAAGCCCGACGATAACGTTTTCCTTTTTACCCATGGATATTAATGCTCCAGTCTTGGTGACTCTTTAATAGTTCTAAATCCTTAGCTTTTCCCCTTTAGCCATCGGCATTCCCGCCCCTGCCGGGTGAAGCGCCGTTCGCGATTGCACATTTATTTTCTCGGGATTGCTCAAATCTATCAGCATGAGACCGAGTTGAAGATTCTTTCTCTTCATGTCATCCATTACCAAGGATAGCCGCTTCAGTTTTGCTTCATAGCCTTCAAACCCAAGCTGCAGACAAAGACCCTTGTTTGTAAACAGAGAAAAACCGAAGGTTTCATTTCCATGAACCTCGGAAACCATGCCGATGTCGGGTATTTCTTTTGCCTCCTTTAAATGGTTCAGGAGGGCAAGCGACTTGCTAACCAGTTCCCTGTTTAAAATATTTTCTGAAAAAAATCCAGTGAGAACAGGAAGGTCAGCTTTTTCGTCGGATTCGAGTTTCTTGAATATTTCTCCTTTGCTGTCAATCAGATAAAGCATGCTTTCCTTCTCAATCAAGGCGACGGCATTTCTTTCTTGCACCCAGATTACCAGGCGATTGGGGAATTCTCGCCCCACAAAGACATCCTTTACCCATGAATTCCCGCTGATCCGGCGGATAATTGCCTCTTTGTTGATTGTCAGCAGGTTTGCCCCGGAGCTTACCTTGGCCAAAGAAAGGACGTCTTTTTCCGTTAACTCGCTGCAGCCTTTTACCAATGTTTCCTGAACTGAAAAAAAAGAAGCGCGGAGAACGAGATCGCAACCAAACAATAGCGCGGCTGTAACCAATATTACTAATGCAAGCATCAGGGCACTCGTTCCTATTTCTTTTGCAATATCGCCAGCATGTCTTTTTAGGCGGTTTTTTTTAACCTCCATGTGCAAACGCAATGACTCCTTATGCACATTAAACTTCGGTTTATGGACATTAACATCCGGTTTCATGATTCTCCCACTATCTTTACCTCTGTTTCCAAGAGGCGGCCGGTTTTTTGAAAAACGATTTCCCTGACCATTGTGATCAGGTCAATAATTTCGCTCGCTGTTGCCTGCCCCCGGTTAACTATGAAATTGCCATGCTTTTCAGAAATCTGGGCGTCGCCGATTCTGCTTCCTTTAAGGCCGGATGCTTCGATCATCCTGCCCGCAGGGCAATCGGCGGGGTTTTTAAAAATAGAGCCGGCGTTCGGCAATTCCAGCGGGTGTTTTTCTCTTCTTGCCTTGAGGATCTCCGCTATTTTCGTCGAAATCTCTTCAGTCTTGCCACGGCGGAGGAGAAACATCCCCGCCAGAATAAGCGAATCTGCAGGCAAGGCAAAATTTCTGTAAGAAAATTTATAAACGCTAAATGGCGATTTTAACTCTTCACTTGTCACGGTACTGATTTCCCCTGCTAAATCCATAATCCTGAGCTCTTCGACAATATCCTTTATCTCTCCGCCATAGGCGCCGGCGTTCATCCGGATCGCCCCGCCGACACTGCCGGGTATGCCTGCTGAAAACTCCATCCCGGAGAGCGATTCTGCCGCCGCCATTTTTACCAGGTCTGCCAGCGGGCAGCCTGCTTCGGCAAGGATAAGGGCGGCTTCCCCCTGATATCTCAAACTCAGCTTGCGCAGCCGCGACAAGGAGATAAAAGCCCCCCGGAAACCCCCATCCCGGACGAGGAGATTGGTCCAGTTGCCGACAGGCAGGAACGGTAGATTCCGGCTGTGCACAAACTCGAGTAAGGTCGCGAGTTCGCTGATATTTTCCGGGAAAACGAGGGCGTCTATTTTCCCGCCGGCGCGGATCCAGGCATGGGCCGCCGCCGGTTCGTCAAAAAGAGCCAGGCCGGTAAATTTAAGACGCAATTCGTTGCGAACCGCTTCAGACCAGCTCATTTTTCTGCTTCTCCGCGAGGCGTTTCATAAAAGCATCCCCGATCTTCCAGATATTGCCTGCCCCTTGAGTCAGTATGACATCAGAAGGACGGGCCACCTCTACCAGATGATCCACAATACGGTCAAAGTCGGAAATATGGATGACATCTTTTAGCCCGGATTGTCTTATTCCTTCACACAATACCTCCGCCGTTACCCCGCAGATAGGTTCTTCGCTTGCCGCGTAGATGTCGGTGACAATCAGCATGTCGGCTTCCGCAAAAGCGGTTAAAAACTCTTTGAAAAGCGCCTTTGTTCTGGTGTAGCGGTGGGGCTGAAAGACCACGATCAGCCGCTCCTTCCACAGTTGCCGGGCTGCCGAGAGCGTTGCCCTGATCTCTGTCGGATGATGGCCGTAATCGTCGACGACGGTAATGCCCCGCTCCTTCCCCCTGACCTCGAGGCGGCGGTGAACGCCGGCAAATTCCCCCAGCGCTTTCTTGATGACCGGAAAGGAAATATCCATTTCCCGGGCGACGGCAACGGCCGCAAGGGAGTTATATACGTTGAAAGTGCCGAGAACATGAAGCTTTATTGTTCCCAGCAGGACATCCCTTTCGTAGAGCGAATAAACGGTGGCGCCTCCGGAAAAAGATATTTCCGCAGCGCGATAATCGTTTGCAGGCGACAGACCATAGGTGAGCATCCGTCTTTTGATCAGAGGAAGAATCTGCTGAACGTTCTGGTCGTCGGCGCAGAGGATCGTGGCGCCGTAGAAGGGCACAATATTTGCGAACTGCAGAAAAGCCGCTCTGATTTCTTCGATGTCTTGGTAGTGATCGAGGTGTTCCCGGTCTATATTGGTAATAACCGCCAGGCAGGGGCTCAATTTCAGGAAAGAGCCGTCACTTTCGTCAGCCTCCGCCACGATTGTCGCTCCGTCGCCCAGGCGGGCGTTGCCGCCGATACTGGCAAGCTTGCCCCCTATCACCATAGTCGGATCCAGCCCGCCCCGGGCCAGGACGGTTGCAACCATGGAGGTTGTGGTGGTCTTGCCGTGGCTGCCGGAAATGGCTATCGAAAATTTCATTTTGAGCAGTTCGGCGAGCATTTCGGCGCGCGGGATAACCGGTATATTTCTTTGGTGGGCCTCGATGACCTCCGGATTCTCAGGCCGAACGGCAGTGGAAGTAACTACCACATCGGTATTGCCTATATTGGAAGCTGCGTGGCCGATGTGAATTGCGGCCCCGAGGTTATCAAGACGGCTGGTTGTGTCGGAAGGGGTCAAATCCGAACCGCTTACTTCGTAGCCAAGGTTCAGGAGCACCTCGGCGATGCCGCTCATCCCTATCCCGCCGATGCCGACGAAATGAATCCTCCGGATATTGCGTTCCATACTGCTTGTTGTGCTGATGTATCTATTGACATTAAGCTTTGCTTTCATTTTACAATTCCTTCGCAACTGATTGGCGATCAACGTCTGTTTAAAATTTCGTCAAAAATAATGTTTATAATCGCCGCTGCCGCGTTCTTATTGCCCAGTTCTGCCGAGGCAACTTCCATTTTCCTGAGTGCGTCCGGATCCATATACAACCTTTCTATTGCTGATGCGAGTCTGTTCCCATCAAGATCCTTCTCCGAGAGCATTTCCGCCGCTCCCGCATCTGCAAGAAGAGCAGCGTTTTTTGTCTGATGATCGCCCGCGGCCGAGGGGAGCGGGATCAAAATAGCCGCCTTTCCCACGGCTGTTATCTCCGCGATCGAGGTAGCGCCGGCGCGGCACACAAGCAAATCGGCCCGCTTGTAGGCTGCCGCCATTTCGATGATGAAGGGGTGGACCTCCGCCGTAAATCCTTTTTTTTGGTAAGCCTGTTCAACAGCCTGCCGATCACGTTCCCCGGTCTGATGAATAAAACAAATCTTTTCGCGTAGATGAGCCAGGCTGTCTAAGGAATCCATGACCATCTTGTTAATTGCGCCGGCACCCTGAGAGCCGCCGAAGATCAGGACCGTAAATGGCTGTCCCTCTTTCCTTGCGGCTTTTCCCCCGGCGAGAAACGCTGTTCTTATGGGATTCCCGGTGACAACCGTCTTGCCTGCGGGAAACAACGTTTGCGATTTGGCAAAGGTCACAAAGATGCGCTCGACGAAATGCCCGAGAATTCGGTTGGTCAGACCGGGAACGGCGTTTTGTTCGGCAATGACCGTTTTTATTCCCATAATCCGGGCGGCCAGGACCGCGGGACCGGAGGCGTACCCGCCCACGCCGACCACGATGTCAGGCTTGAAGCTGCGGATTATCCGCAATGAGTCCAGCAGACTGCCCGGTATTTTCAACAGGGATGCAAAAACCCTCAGGGGGCCTCGTCCCTTGAGCCCTTCGACGTTTATCGTCTCCAGCGCGAACCCGAGTTCGCCCAGGATTTTTTTTTCAAGCCCCCGGTTTGTGCCGATGAAAAGGACGCGATTGGCAGGATTGCGCTTCAGCAGCTCCTCGGCGATGGCAATTCCCGGGAAAAGGTGCCCGCCGGTTCCGCCGCCTGCAATTGTCATGGCTATTGCCTGTCTGGTCATCGCAAATTCAACCCCGGTAATTGCGTTGTAAAAAATAATGAGGCAATTGCAAAACTCTCACATTCTGTCATTCCCGCAATGATTTTAAGCGGGAAAACGAAGTTTAATGTTCATAATCTGGTTCTAACTGCTTGAAAAACCGTATTCCCGATAGAAGCATTGTGTACATTAAGCTCCGCTTTCGGGAATGACAAATAGTTTTGCAATTGGCTCTAATGTTCAAAATTTACCCGCCCCCGGTTGCTCAATCCTCATACGACGAAATATTCAGGAGTATCCCCACCAGTATGAGGGACATGATCAGGGAAGTGCCTCCGTAGCTGAGAAAGGGGAGGGCGAGCCCTTTCAGAGGCACGATCCCCATGACCCCCGCAATGTTGATAAAGGCCTCCAGGGCGATTAGCATGGTCAAGCCCGCCGCTAAAAGATTGCCGAACACGTCCGGCGCCTTTAATGCTATTTTGAAACCCCTCAATATTATAATTATATAGAGCAAAAGGATTGCGGCTACCCCCAAAAACCCGCCCTCTTCGGCGATTACCGAAAGAATGAAGTCGGTATGGGGTTCGGGAAGATAAAAAAGCTTTTGCATGCTGTCGCCGATCCCGACGCCAAAGACGCCGCCCGAGCCGAAGGAGATCATGGATTGGATAATTTGAAAGCCGGAGCCCTGAGGGTCTTTCCAGGGGTCGAGAAAGGCGGTCCACCGGGCGATGCGATATTTTTGGTGAAAAAGCATCCAAAGAGCCACGGGGATAAAAAGGGAAACGAGGCCGGCCAGATGAATGATCCGCCCCCCCGCCAGGTAAATCATAATGAAAGCGATCCCGGATAGAATCGCCGCTGTGCCGAAATCTGGCTGGGAAAAAATCAGTCCGATCATAACCACGGTTACGCCAAGCGGAAGAAGTATCCCCTTTTTGAACTCCCGGACGTGTCCTGCGGCTTGGGCAAGATAACTGGCCAAAAAGATTATCAAGACGATCTTGACCATCTCGGAAACCTGAAAGGAGAAGATGCCAAGGTTGAGCCAGCGGACTGCGCCGCCCGCTTTGATTCCCATATGGGGAACCTTGAGCAGGACAAGCAGGAACGCCGAGAAAATGATGCCTGGCCAAGCCAGTTTCTGGAGTTTATAATAGTGAACTCGCGTTGAAAAAGCCATGCCTGCCAAACCGAGAGCCAGGAAAAGGAGCTGTTTCTTCAGAAAGAACTGGCCGTCGTGAAAGCGTTCCATGGCAAGGATGGAACTGGCGCTGTAGATCATGACCGTGCCGATTGTCGCCAGCAGCAGTGTCGCCAAAAGGAGAAGCAAGTCAGGTTTTTTCTCTGTCGCATTTTGCTTTTTCATATCAGAGTTGTTTTACCCATTCCTGAAAGCGATTTCCGCGGTCTTTATAGTTTTTGAATTCATCAAAACTGGCGCATCCGGGGGAAAGCAGGACGACATCGCCGGGCGCCGCGTGTTCAAATGCCGCCAGCAGAGCTGCATTTAATGTTTTTTGCATAGTTGTTTTAACTTTTTTACCGATCAGGCGATTAATCTTCTCGCTAGCCTCTCCGAAAAGAACGGTTTCCTTTACATTTTTTCTTAGGGAAGGGATCAGCGTCTCAAAATCCCCCTCTTTGTCCCGTCCTCCCAAAAGCAGGATAAGCGGCTCGGAAAAACTCTCTATCGCCCGTAAAACCGCGTCAACATTTGTTCCTTTGGAATCGTCGTAAAACCGGATGCCGTTCTTTTCAAGGATGTACTCAATGCGGTGGGGCAGGCCACGGAATTCCTTTACTGCCGTTATGATGTCAGAGGAAGGGCAGCCGCAACCCCTGGCCGCCATTATCGCCGCCATAACGTTTTCGAGGTTGTGCTTTCCGGGTATTTTGATCATGCCGACGGGGTATTCTTCCCGCTTCCCGTCCGGCAGGATGTGGACGAGAATATTTTTGTCTCGGAACATCCCGCTAATGACCGCTTGCGAGGCGACGGTTCCAGGTTCAGAAGCATTATTTTTAAAGGAATCGTCGTAACAAAAAAACTCGGTTTGTGCCGTCAGGCGCTTGCCAAGAGCAACCAAAGCGGCTTCGGTTCCATTCAGGATCGCCAAATCCTCGGAGGTCTGTCGGGCAAAGATTCTTTCTTTTATTTCCCGATAACCGGTGAGATTTCCGTGGTAGTCGAGATGATCGGGGGTAACGTTCAGCAGGAGCGCAATTGCCGGATGAAACTCTCTTACCCACTGCAGCTGGAAGCTGCTCACCTCGATCACGGCCCAGTCTGCGTCCTGGGGCCCGGCGACATAGCCGATCAGCGGCTCGCCGATGTTCCCCCCGACGAAGACCTTTTTCCCCGCTTGGCGGAGGATTGCCCCGAGCAACGAGGTGGTAGTTGTTTTTCCATTGGTGCCGGTAATGGCGATCATCGGGGTTTTGAGAAAGCGAGAGGCGAGCTCCAGCTCGCTCAAAACGTCAATGCCAGAGCGCACGGCCTCCGCAAGTATCGGATTTCCAGGATAAACTCCCGGAGAGGGAACAACGAGATCGACATCGGCGAGAATCTCCGGTCCATAAGGGGCGATGGTCAGTTCGACAGGGAGATTTTTCAAAAAGGTCAGGGCGTCGCCCCACTGTGCAGGCGGTTTTTCGTCGGTAACTGCGATGTCGATTCCTTGTTTCGCAAGGAAGGCGGCTGTTGCCAATCCCGTTTTTCCGATGCCGATAATGGCGGCTTTTTTTACATGCATTTTTTCTTACCTTAGTTTCAGGGTGCTGATGGCAACTAAGGCCAGCAGGATGGAGATGATCCAGAAACGAACTATCACCTTGGGTTCCGCCCAGCCCTTCAGTTCAAAATGGTGATGGATGGGCGCCATTCTGAAGATCCTTTTACCCCCGGAGAGCTTGAACCAGCCTACCTGAAAAATTACCGAGAATGTTTCCAGCACGAAAACTCCCCCGACGATTGCCAGCAGGATTTCCTGTTTTGTCATAATGGCCGTAACCCCGAGGGCGCCTCCCAAGGCAAGGGAGCCGACGTCGCCCATAAATACCTGTGCCGGATAGGTGTTGTACCAGAGAAATCCCAATCCGGCGCCGACAACCGCCCCGCAGAAGATCGACAGTTCACCGGCGCCCGCAACATAGGGTATCTGGAGATAGGAAGAAATTTTGATATTGCCGGTAAAGTAGGCAAACAGCAGGTAGGTCATGAAACAGGTTATGACCGGGCTGATCGCGAGGCCGTCCAGGCCGTCGGTCAGGTTGACCGCGTTGGCCGCGCCGACGATGATGAAGGTGGAAAGGATGATGTATCCCCAGCCTAAATTCGGAAGCGCCGTCTTGAAAAAGGGGATAGTGACATTGGGGCTGAACCCGGTTTTGAAATACATGACGATGCTGACAAAAAGCGCTATGGCGATTTCCGCCGTCAGGCGGACGCTGCCCGGCAGACCCCGGCTGTTTTTTTGGGATATTTTTCGGTAATCGTCGATAAACCCGATCAAACCAAACCCGACAGTTACCATCACCGCGATCCAGATGGAAACGACCGAGAGGTTGGCCCAAAGCAGCGTCGAGATGATCACGGCGAAGATGATCAGGATGCCGCCCATCGTCGGGGTTCCCTGCTTGACAAGATGGGATTCGGGGCCGTCTTCGCGGATGGTCTGCCCGATTTGAAGCTCCTGCAGTTTGCGGATCATCCATGGGCCGAAAACAAAACAGATCAGCAGCGCCGTGATCGCCGCGTAGATCGTCCGGAAGGTGATATAGCGAAAGACGTTAAAATATGAGTATGCCGTATGCAGCGGATATAAAAGATGAAAAAGCATTTGCTATTCCTTTTGTTGTTGTCAAACCTGCACTGTTCTTTATTTTGCCGGTTGAGCGATTCCGCCCGCCGCCTTGATGATTCCTTCTGCAACTGTCTCCATTTTCATCCTTCTTGAGCCCTTGACAAGCACCCAGTCGCCTTTTTTCAGGATGGGCCGGAGGCGGGAAACAACCTCCTCCGGCTTTTCGAAAAATGTGATATTATCTGCGGGAAAACCATCCTTTATCGCCGCTTCCGCAAGCGCTTTCGTCAGTTCTCCCTTGAGAAAGAGGGAATTGATCGTTCCCGCTGCCACGATCGTCCCGATCTCCCTATGCCACTTTTCCGATGCTTTGCCAAGTTCCAGCATGTCGCCCAGGATCGCTACCGCCTTTCCCGTTTGCTGCAGCTCCTGCAAATTTCTTAATGCCTCCGCTACAGAGCCGGGATTGGCGTTATATGTGTCAATGATCAGATGCGCCCCGTTTGCAAGTTTGCAGATTTCGGTCCTGCCGGAGACCGGGCGGAAGTCGCCAAGCCCTGCCGCTATTTCTGCACGGCCAAGACCGAGCGCCCATGCCGTTGCCGCGGCGGCCAGGGCGTTTTTGACGTTATGCCTGCCAGTGGCGGCAAGAAAAACAGGAACGGCGATCCCGTCGAGGCAAAGATCGAAATGGGCCCCTTCTTCTCCAGCGTTTCCAATATTGCGGGCAGTGATATCGGCGCCATCGTCAAGGCCGAAGGAAAGGCGCTTTCCCCCCCAGCGAAGGGCGAGGGAGGCAACCGCCGGATCATCGTTATTGATGATTGCCGTGCCTTTTCCGGCCATCATCACCCAGAGCGAACCTTTCTCCTCAGCGATTGCCTGCAGGGAACCGAATCCTTCGAGATGCGCCGGTCCTATGTTGGTAATCAGACCGATGTCCGGCGTTGCTATCGCGGCAAGCTTTGCGATTTCTCCCGGACTGTTTGTGCCCATTTCCACAACGGCAAGCTGATGTTCTTTCCGAAGTTTGAGCAGGGTGAGCGGAAGGCCGATCTGATTGTTAAGATTGCCTTCAGTTTTCAGAGTCTTCATTGTTCGGGACACGATCGCCGCGAGCATCTCTTTGGTTGTGGTCTTGCCGGAACTACCCGTGACCGCGACGAGAGGGATAGTAAAATTTTTCCGCCAGCGGCTGGCTATTGCCCCATAAGCCTGCAATGCGCTCTCGACCGCAAGCGCCGGCACATTCTCCGGCACGGCAGCGAGCTTGCTTTGCCGATCAATCTGGATGAGCAGTCCCGCTGCCCCTTTTTGTACAGCCTTGGTCAGGTAGTCGCTGCCGTCGAAATTCTCCCCCTGCAGGGCCACGAAAAGATTCCCCGCCTCCAGTGTGCGGGTATCGGTGGAAATGCCGTGGCATTCCCACCGAATTCCTCCCCGGAGCAGCGTACCCCCGGTTGATTCAAGCAGTTCCATAGCGGAGAAGGCAGGCAAGGCAACGTTCATACGGTCTTCTCCTCGTCGCGGCGGCTTGCCAATGCCTTGCGGGCAATATCACGGTCGTCAAACGGAAACCGCCGGTCGCCGATGATTTGATAATCCTCATGGCCCTTCCCCGCAATCAGGACGATGTCCTCTTTTTCGGCAAGCGCAATTGCCGCAAGGATGGCTTCGCTTCGGTCGGGGATGACGATGTATTTCTTTCCCATGTTGTTTTCGAAAGAGGCGCGAACAGAGGCGGGTTCAGTTACGTCAGATCCCATTTTCGGCAGATTAATTCCCCTTTCAATATCCTTTATTATCTCTGCCGGATCCTCGCTGCGCGGGTTATCAGAGGTCACAATTGTCAAATCGCTGTAGAGGGCGGCGGCCTCTCCCATAAGGGGTCTTTTGCCCCGATCCCGGTCGCCGCCGCATCCGAAAACGGTAATCAGCCTTCCCCGCCGAAAGACGGTCAGGTTTTCGAGCACCCGTCTCAGTGCATCGTCGGTATGTGCGTAATCAACAAAAACTGAGGGTTGACCGGGAATATTAACTTTTTCCAGCCGTCCCGGCACCTGGGGGAGCAGGGCAAGCCCTTTTTGGATAGCCTCCGCCGGAATCCCCAATTCCAGAGAGGCAGCAACCGCCGCCAGGATATTGTAGAGATTGAATTTCCCCATAAGCGGCGCGGCTATTGCAAATTCTTCATTCTTGGAGGTGATTTTTGCGGTGATCCCCTCAAGGGAAAAATGGGCTTTTTTTGCTGATATATGGCAAGCATTGTTTAGGCCGTACGTTGTATATTTGCCTGCCGCTTCCCGGATGATTCTCTGTCCCCAGGGATCGTCGCCGTTTATGACCATGGCGCCGGTTCCCTTCTTTGCTCCGGCGGGCAGTACCTCCGAAAAAAACCGTTGTTTGGCGTGAAAGTAGTTTTCCATGGTTTTGTGGTAGTCAAGGTGGTCCTGGGTAAGGTTGGTGAAAATTCCCATGTCAAATGCGCAGTCGTCAACGCGGTGAAGGGCGATGGCATGGGAGGAGACCTCGGCTATGCAGTGGGTAACTCCATTGTCCGCCATTTCCCGGAGGATCCTCTGCATTTCGAAGGATTCCGGGGTGGTGTTCGGGGCAGGAAAAATGTTTTTCCCGTAACGGTAGTTTATCGTGCCGAGAACCCCGACGGAGCATCCCGCGTTTTGCAGGATTGACTCCAGCAGGTAGGTCGTGGTGGTTTTTCCGTTGGTGCCGACAACGGCAATGAGGCAGAGGGCTGCAGAGGGATCGCCAAAGAAATTACGTCCGATTTGCCCGAGGGCGCGGCGGCTGTCCCTGACGCGGATTGCGGTTATGCCGGCGGGGGAAGCGAAGGGCCGCTCATGAACAATAAAACAGGCGCCATTTTTTATCGCGTTTTCAATAAACCGATGGCCATCAGTCTGCAGGCCGGCGATGGCGACGAAGAGGCTCCCTTGCTTACACTTGCTTGAATCGTAGCAGATTGAGAGGACATCATCTCTTGCGAAATTTCCGCTTGGTTCTTCTGCCCCGTCGAGAATTTCGACTTCTTTTAAAATTTGTGAAAGTTGCATCGCAATGGCTCACGAACCTGCCCTAAAGGTAACCGTACAGATGCTATTCTCCGGCAAGGGCATCCCCGCTGCCGGCGTCTGCCCTGCCGCCCAGCCGCTGCCAACGACACGGATGTCAAGCCCCCTTTCTCTTGCCTTTCTTAGCGCCTCTCGGATAGTCATACCGCTGAAATTGGGCATTATCCCTTCTTCGGTCTCGGTGTCCGCCGCATTGGCAAGCGTTGCTGGTGCGGAAACGAATTTGAGGCCGAGGTTATTATCGAGCGGATTGATTTCTTCCGGTTCGGGGTTGCGACGAATGTTTGTTTTAAAGGCAGTGAGGAGTTGTTCGCCAATATTTTTAAAAACGGGCGCAGCGGCGACCCCTCCCCAGCGATCCTTCTGCGGTTCGTCCAGGACGATCAGCATCGCGATCTGGGGAGCTTCGGCGGGGAAAAACCCCATAAAGGACGTTCGCACTTTTTGCGAGGAGTAAGCGCCCGCTTTAAAGTCGAATTTCTGGGCCGTGCCGGTTTTTCCCGCCACCGAAATGTTGGCGATCCGTGCGTTTTTCCCGGTGCCGTCTTCCATGCCGACCACGTCGGTTAAGATTGAAGTCATTTTTTTTGCCGTTTCCGAGGAGATCACCCGGCGTACCTGGGTGGGGTGAAAGTTCTGAACAATTTCTCCGTTCTTGCCCAGCATGGCCCTGACCATAAAAGGTTTCATGAGGATGCCGTCGTTGGCGATGCTGGAGAGCGCGGTTATGAGCTGAATGCCTGTCACCGATATTCCCTGTCCGAACGCGATGGTTGCCGTGTCCACTTTGGTCCACCGTTCGACAGGCCGGAGCAGCCCTTTTGCCTCGCCGGGGAGATCGATGCCAGTTTTAGCGCCGAATCCGAATTTTTTTATATACTCGTAAAACTTCTCTTTGCCGAGCTTTTCGGCAACCTTTGCGGAGCCGATATTGCTTGAATATTTTATAATGTCGTGCAGTGAAAGCATGCCGTGACGCTTCCGGTTTGCCTCGTGGATGGTGCGGTTAGCGACTGCATAGTGGCCATCTTCACAGTAAAACATATCTGTTGGCTGGGCAACCCCCTCATTGAGAGCGGCGGCAACCATAAAAGGTTTGAATGTTGAACCAGGGTCCCAGGCATCGGCGATGGCCCTGTTTTGTCTTGACTCCGGGGCAATAGTCTTGAAATTATTAGGGTCAAAGGCCATTTCATTGGCCAGGGCAACGATTTCACCCGTGCGGGGATCCATGACTATCGCATAGCCGCCCTTCGCGCCTTTTTCGAGGACGGCCTTTTTCAGATGGGATTCGACAAGATGCTGGATACGTTTGTCTATTGTCAAAACGAGACTGTAGTTATGGGCATCGCTGTTTCTGTAGTTATCAATGGTTTCGTTTGCTGCCATCTGGGGATAGAGCCTTTTTCCTTTGGCGTCTCTGTTCCAGAGCAGCTTTTGAGGAGCTCCCCGCAGGTAGTTTTCATATTGAAATTCCAGTCCGTCCAAGCCCTTGGCGTCCATTCCGACGAATCCCACAAGGTGCCCGGCAAGCTCGCCTGCAGGGTAATAGCGCATGGGTTCCTTGACGGTAAATATTCCCGCCATCTTTAGACTGCGCACGAGGTTAGCCTGCTCGGGCGCAATTTTTCTGCCAATCCAGCAGAAATTTTTTTCCGTGGAAAGCCTTTTTACAAGGACTTTTTTGTCAACGTTGAGAATCGCGGCGAGCCTGCCGGCGGTTTCAAGAGGATTCTTAACTTTGGAAGGATCGGCGCAGACAGAGTCAGTCATTATTGTCGCTGCCAGTTTCTCGCCGCTGCGGTCCAAGATAATTCCCCTTTCCGGTTGCAACATCAGGGTCTGGGTATGCTGCTTGCGAGCAAGATTGTTCAGTTTTTTTGCCGAGATTATCTGCAGGTCGAAGGCGCGCCAGAACAGCGCTGTAAACATGAGCAGCGCCAAGCCCAGCAGGGTGGCGATTCTGAATTTCATCCATTTTCTCGATTCAGATGTCATTTCAGCAATATCACCTGTTCTTTTACCGGATATATCATCTGCAATTTTTCCCGGGCGATGGATTCTATCCTCTGTGGGGATTTAAGCGTCGCGAGTTCGAGTTTTAACCTTTTTTGATCCTCAACAAGCCGTTCCCGGCTGGTGATCTCCCCGGCAATCCGATATTCCAGCTCCGTCATATGGATATGACTCCATACATAAATTAGTGCGACCGCCATAATCACGGAGGCGACAAATACCCAGGTGGAATAGCCAATCCTCGCCGCGGAGGAGTCGTTCTCGTGGGGGATGTTATGTCTTAAAACCTCTGTTGCCTGCATAATCAGATTCTCTGAGCCGCTCTTAGTTTTGCGCTTCTTGCCCTTGGGTTTTCGTTAATCTCGGTTTCATTGGGAACAAGGGGTTTTTTTGTTATGATTTTCAGCGTAGGCTTTCGGCCGCAGGCGCAAAGGGGTAAATCCGGGGGGCAGATGCACCCTTTCGCCTGTTCGCTGAAACTATTTTTCACGATCCTGTCCTCCAGCGAATGGAACGATATGACGCAGAAGCGTCCGCCGCTCCGGAGAAGTCCTACGCCGTCTTCCATGGCCAGTTTAAGGTTGCGCAGTTCATTGTTTACGGCGATCCTTATGGCCTGAAAAGTCCGGGTTGCCGGGTGTATTCTGGATGCCGTCCTTATTTTAGGAAATGCCCCGGCTACAATGGCTGCCAGTTCTGTTGTTGTGCGAATCTTTGAAATAGCTCTTCTTCTTGTTATCGCTGTGGCAATTCGCCGCGCCGTTTTTTCCTCGCCATACTCCCTGATGATTTTCTCCAGTTCTTCCCGGGAAAGGGAATGGATAAGATCATAGGCGCTGGGTCCCCTGCTTTTATCCATCCGCATGTCCAAGGGAGCTTCCAGGGTAAAACTGAAACCCCTGACGGCGCTGTCCAACTGATGGGAAGAAACGCCGAGATCGAGGAGGATGCCATCCACCTTGCTTATGCCCCGTCCAGTCAATACGGTGCGCATGGCAGAAAAATTGTCATTCACGACGATAGCCCGACTGCCGAAAGAGGCCAGTCGCTTTTTTGTCGCCTCAATGGCGTCGCCATCGATGTCCGTGGCAACAACCAACCCATCGGGAGCGGAGTTTTTCAGGATTTCCGAAGAATGCCCGCCTCCTCCTGCCGTGCCGTCCAGATAGACGCCGCCGGGACGACATTGAAGCGCCTCGAGCACCTCTGCGACCATTACCGGCCTATGGAAAACGTCTTTGTCCGCTGCTTCCATCATCATCCTGCCCGGCTGGTTTGTGGCTTTTATATTCCCAGATCAGCCATGTAGCCGCTGAAGGAGTCAATGCCTTCAGACGATTTCTTCATTTCGATCTCGAATCGCTCCTTGCTCCATATTTCGATAAT
Source organism: Syntrophobacterales bacterium (assembly GCA_019429105.1). Lineage (NCBI taxonomy): Bacteria > Pseudomonadati > Thermodesulfobacteriota > Syntrophobacteria > Syntrophobacterales > Syntrophobacterales bacterium. Next base: position 2,115 of record JAHYJE010000001.1, on the reverse strand, counting down.
CTTGATCATGCCGGCCAGCACGATCTCCTTTTCCAGCTTTGCGTATTCTCTCAGATGGGGGGGGATAAGAACCCGGCCATGGCTGTCTATCGTGCAATCTACCGCGCCGGACATGAAAAAACGTTGAAAAGAACGAACCTCTTTGCGCATCAATGGCTGCTGGGAGACCTTTTCCTCGATGATGCGCCACTCGTCGAAGGGAAAGACCATCAGGTAACCTTCCCAGTTAGTTATAACAATTCGATTGTCTTTTTTTTCGGAAAAGACTTCCCGAAGTCGGGAGGGGAAAATTATCCGACCCTTATCATCTATCGTATGGTAATACTGGCCCCGAAAGACAGACATTTGGGAATTTCCTCCACTACAAACCAACATGCTCCACTTTGGGGCGAAGATAGAGGGGTTTTTTATTTTTGTCAAGAGATTTTTTAGTTATTTTTTATTTGTTATTGCGGTATATTAGAATAGCTCTGTTGTGGCTTGCGAGATCTGTTGAGAATTGGTGAGTTCCATCATTTTTAGCAACAAAGTAGAGGTAGTTAACCTTGGCCGGGTACAATGCCGCCCTTATGGAATCTATGTCGGGGTTGGCAATCGGGCCGGGGGGAAGGCCTTTGATCCTGTAGGTGTTGTAGGGATTGTCCAGCTTCAGGTGTTTTGACAGGACTACTTTTACGTCTTCCGGCAACCCATAGATTGCCGTTGGATCGCTCTGGAGTTTCATGCCGAGCTTCATCCGGTTGTGGAATACAGCGGAGATCAGCGGTTTTTCGGAGCTGACTCCCGACTCTTTGCCGATGATGGAGGCAAGGGTAAGCAACTGATGGATTGTCATCCCCATTTCCTCCGTTCGTTTTCGGATTTCCGGGGTTATTTTCTTCCAAAAGTTGTTTACAAGGATGCGGGTTATTTCCCTTGTAGTCATCGACCGGTCCAGGCGGTAGGTGTCCGGATAAAGGTAGCCCTCGAGGCCTTCCGCCTTTATGCCAAGGGAGGTGATAAATTTTCGGTCGGACAGGAGGTTCATGAATTCCTCCTCATTGATAAGCCTGAAGGATAAGAGCCGTTGCGCTAACTCCCGGGCGTTAAGATCTTCGGGAAGAAAAACATCATAATACTTTTTCTCTCCCCGGATAAGTTTGTCGATGATTTCCGAAGGAGAAAGCCTGCCGGAAAATTCGTATTCGCCTGCCTTGATGCGTCTTGCCGCTCCCTTGCCGATGGCGAGCGCCCAGAAGAAGGGGCGATTGTGAACCAGCTTTGCATCGCTTAGTATCGCTGTTATCTTGAAAAAGCCCGTGCCGCTGGGAATATCGACCGTTGTTGCCGTGTCATTGTCGCTAACAGATTGAACGGCGTACCTGAAAAAAGCTATCCCCAGAAATAACAGGAGCAATGCAATTAAAAAAAACTTTTTTGATCTGTATAAAAAAGCCATATTAATCCAATCAAACATTCGGGGGTTTATCTGCTTTCCTCGTCGGTCTTCAGCAGTTTGCCGGAGGGGGAATTGAGGTAACTCTGCAGGATAACGCTCGCGGCCACTCGATCAATATCCATCTTTCCCCTTTTCTTTTTGCCGTTGTTTTTCATGATGGCTTCTGCATCTTTTGTGGAAAGGGTTTCGTCCCAGCGGGTCACCGGCAGTTTAAGGCAGGTTTCGAGCCGGTGGATAAATCTGTTTACCTTTTCGCATTGTATCCCTTCGCTGCCGTCAATGCGTATGGGATACCCAATGACGATCCGGTCAACGTCAAAGCGCTTTATGAAAGCGGATATTGCGGCCATGTCGGTTTCACGATTCTTCCTGACAATTGTTGCCAGGCCATGAGCCGCGATTCCGAGTTCATCGCAGATGGCAACGCCGACTCTTCTTTCCCCGTAATCCAACGCCAGTATCCTCAAATCATTCTCCTTGTTTTTCCGGGGCATACATAAATCATTCATCATAAAAAATCCACCTAAACCAGTGCAAAGACAGTTAATAACCCAAAATCCGCGATTAAAGTGGATATTGCAAGAGAAATACATTGAAAAACCCCGTTGATTCAGATATATATGTGTTGTCAAGACGCCATAAATACCAAACCAACGAGGTTAAAGACATGCTACAAC